>CAMJTZ010000146.1 GCA_946408865.1 uncultured Clostridia bacterium | reverse complement strand
TCAATACAAGAGATTGGACAATAATAATTTCACAGGTAATTCACTGGATGATTTTGTCCGCCACCAGACTGTTACAGCGTGTTGGAGAAAGACAGACAACGATTGGAAGCTTGTGCCGAATGTCTATGAAGAAAACTGGTCACAGGCGCAGTGCCGGAAAACTGCAGAAGAAGTGCTGCATGATATAAACCTTGACCAGACCGGCTTTGGCGCGTTCGACGGCGACCGGATCATTGGTTTTGCAACCGTATCCCGCCGTATTTTCGGGGTTTCGGCAAGATATGTGCAGCTGGTTTGTTTTCAGGTATCAGAGGATTACAGGCGTCAGGGCGTCGGCAGGAAGCTCTTTTCATTGGCCTGCGAGGAGGCGCGGCGCCTGGGCGCAGATAAACTGTATATTTCGGCTCATTCCTCAAAAGAATCGCAGGCGGCATACCGAGCGCTTGGCTGCACGCCTGCGGAGGGGATCAATGAGGAACTGGCAGCAGCAGAACCCTTTGACGTCCAGATGGAATACAGGCTGTGAATTCAATCGTATACTGGAACATCAGTTTTTCGGCGCCGGTTCTGTCTTCGCCTGTTTTGGCTTTAATGTAAACGCCAGAACAGCGCCTGCCGCCATCAGTCCCAATTGGCATCCAGGATGTTTTTTGTGATTTGTTCAGTTCCATGATCAAATCCTGCCCCTCGTCCGTATTCAGCGGATCATCCGGCTTTTTTACTACGCACATCGTACACGAAATGGAAAAAATGGCAAGATTCAGATCCCATATTGTAGCAAATCCGGTTTATTCTGCCGGGGATGCCCATTTTTTAAGGATTGCATACAGTTCCTCAAAAGAGGAGGCGCAATCGTTGATATCGTAGGCTGTCATCGCCTCTTCGACATTTCCGGACGGCATAAACCATACGGAATCCAGGGATGCGTTTTTTGCGCCGAGCATATCTGAAGAAAGTGAGTCGCCGATCATGATGCATGAAGATTTCGGTTCACCGATCTGCGCCAGGCAAATATCAAAGAATGCCGCGTCGGGTTTTGTCACGCCCATGTCTTCGCTGATAAATAAACCGTCAATGTACCGGTCAAGGCCTGTGGAAGCAATTCTGCCCTTTGCATTGATGGTCGCGCCGTTGGAGGCGATATAAATCCTTGCATCCGGTATATTTTCCCTGATCTTTCTGACGAATCCCAGCGCACCGTCCATCAGCACGCCGTTCATGGACATCGTCCGGATGAAATCATCGTTGACCCTCAGGGGATCAAGTTCTGAGGCGTCTCCTTCGCACCGGCTGAAAACGTCCAGGAACCGCTTCGTAAAAAGTTCTGTCCTCGAGATGTTCCCTTTTTCAAGTTCCAGCCACAGGGATTTGTTATATGCTTTAAACGCCCCGTAAATCTCATCTGAGAATGAAAGGCCGTTTTTCCTCAGGACGATGCCGAGTGCTTTATACTCGGAAGCATGAAAATCCAGTAAAGTCTGATCAAGATCGAACAGAAAGTTGTGATGCATCCCGGTCCTCCTTCGCTGATGCTGAGATACAGCGATCCTCTTTTCTGATCTTTATTCCGACCACACCGTATTTCTGCTGTTCCTCCCTTGAATAGTACAGGTCCATATCCTCCGGAGAGGCAGTATCGATATCGTCTTTGGTATAACCGCATTCCAGGAGAGGAAGCGCATCGTACAGTTTTGCAAAAGAATCAAAAACAAACAGATCGATTACATTCACCCGGAGTATTTCAGCGCGGTTGCCGGCATGAACAAACACGATGGTATCTCCGATCTGAATTTTCCTTCTCTTCTCATCATACAATCGCAATTCAATCGTCTTTGTCCCGTTTCGGATCATTTCAAAAGGAACCGGCTGGAGCTGCATATTATGTGTCATGACGACTCTCCCTAAGCTTCCGCCCTTTCCCAATGATCCTGATACAGCGAATCGGGAAAATCATATTCTTCCGGCGAATGAACAATCTCCTTTTCTGCAGGTCTCCTGATCAGGGAAACAGTACATCCTTCATGGTTTAACGGGCTCAGTTCAAAGTCGTAATAACTGTCTCTTCTGGTGGTCAGGGGGATGACTGTGCCTTTCCACTGTTCTTTCGGCAACGCGATGATATCATACTTCATTTTCACTGTTCCTCCGCAAAGGGAATTGACCGGCGGATCAAAATGCCTTTCATATACTGCGTTTCATTATGCGTTCGATACACTTCCATTTTCTCTTCTTCCGTACATCCGATCAGTATTTTAATTTCCGAATCTTTTTTTATCAGATCAATAATGCACATAACCGCATCAACCTTTTTTTCACCGCTTCCCACCCACACATCTATTCCGCCGCCATCCATGGACGACGTATCTTTCAGGTATCCGTAATCCAGTTGATAAATGAAATCAGGATACCTGGGATGAGCGGTTCCCTTTGGTCGGTCAATCACAATTTCTGAATCGTTCACCAATTCATCCATCGCTTTCCAGAAATCTTCGTTGCAGCCGTCCACGTTATCGCCCCCAAGTCCCTGATTGTTACCCGGATATGTTTCTGTCATTTTCTTCTTTCTTCGCAGGGATTATCCGAAAAGAACTGATGTATCCTGTTTTCCAGTACTTTGATCATACCGTCTATTCTCGCCTCGCCGATATACCAGTCGGCAGCTGTATCGATTTTATCGTCGTCCCAGAAAGCTTCTTCCACGCGGCTGGCTCTCAGCCACTCAATTGCGGCGATACATCCGGGTTTGGTTGATATATCAAATCCCCTGGACCGAAGGAATTCATTGGATGAGGCTTCCAGATGCTTCAGGAGCGGATCATCTGCGGACATGTTTTTTATGCGGTCAGCCAGGGATTCGGCCGCTCTTTCAATTTCGCTCATATTTCTTTTCCTTTGGTCTGAATGTAAGATGGTTATCGTTTCATCTCAATGATATACTCGTCAGTTCCTTCTTCGGGCTTTCTTTCTCCGGTTTTCACAAAGCCATGCCTTGAATAAAACCGCTGCGCATCTGTGTTCTTATCCAGAACCCATAATGTATCGCAGCCTTTTGTTACGGCAAAGCTGAGCAGCCTGCCGCCGATCCCTTGATTCTCAAAGAAGCTGTCCACATACAGTTCAGCGATTTGTTTTCCCTCTATGCTGATAAATCCTTTTACAAACCCGTCATCAAAAACCCATATTCCCTGCAGCAGTTTCGGATCATGGATATAAGAATCTGCCAGCGGATAGACCTGCATCTCTCCGAACGACATCTGATCATTGCGAAAGATGGATCTGTAGTTCATACGCTTGGTAAAAATGGATATTTCTGCTATTCTGGATGCATCTTCAATCGTTGCCTGTCTGATCATACGCTTCACCCCGCAGCCTGAAATATCTTCTGATTTGTCTTATACCGGCTTCTGATCCCGATTTTAGCACAGGAGACTTTCCAATACACTGTCGTAGTCGTTTTCTATTTTTATGACCTTTTCCCCCGCATTGCCAAAAGCCTCCATGAACCGCCTGTTGCATTCTTTCAGGCCGCTGAGTAAATTGATCTTGTCTTTGTATCCTATCTTACTCAGCCGTCAGGCCGTATCCCGCAGGAAGCCAGAATTCCTTTGTCTCAAGCTGATCCATGGAGCTGTACCAGGGACTCGGAAGGGTTCCGGTAAAAGGCTTCCGCCCGCACAGGACATTTGCTACGCCCTGGCCTTCGGAGCCGGGAAGATAGCACATGACCGCCGCGTCCCACTGATCGATGTAATCTCTGATCAGCACCTGGCGTCCGGCAACGATGCAGGTTACCACAGGCTTGCCGAGCTTCCGCACCTTTTCCATGGCTGCCCGGTTCCCGGCCAGCCCGAGGGAACCGCAAAGGTCCGGATCCGCCGCGTCCCCGTTCCATTCCGCGTAAGCCTCCTCGCCTACCGCCAGAAGCACAACGTCCGCCTGATCCGCCTCTGATTCCTTCGTGATGATCCGGATTCCGTACTCGTCCGCTTTCTGCCGGAAGCCTTCAAGGATGGAGGTAACGCCCGGGATGTTTTTCTCAGGGCTTCCGTTCCATGCCACCGTCCAGCCGCCGCACTGCGCCTGGTCATGATCCGCCGCGGGCCCTGTAATATAAACTGCTGTGCCGGATTTCAGGGGAAGAACGTTTCCTTCGTTTTTCAGCAGCACCAGACTCTTTTCCACCGCTTCCTCCGCCACAGACCGGTATGCTTCCGAGCCGACCGCCGGCTGAACGGTTTCTGCAGCCTCACACATCGGATCCTTCAGGATTCCGGCGTCCATCTTCACCTGAATAATCCGCCGGACGGCATCGTCAATCCGTTCCTGAGGGATCAGTCCGAACTTCACCGCGGAAATAATGCAGGCCCTGGCTTCCCGGAAATGATCCGCTTCCATCAGCATATCAACGCCCGCGTTCACCACGGCGACAACCTGGCTCATGTAATCCGCAGGAGAAGTCTGGCTTACGGCTTCCCAATCGCTGACGACGAACCCCTTCAGGCCCATTTCGTTTTTCAGCAGATCGATATACTGCTTGTTCTCATGCATTTTTACGCCGTTCAGAGAAGAGAAGCTGACCATCACCGTCTGGGCGCCGGCGTCAATCTGCGCCTGGTATACAGAAAGAAGATCCGCGATTTCCTGCTCGGAAAGCGTCGCCTCCCCCCGGTCGATCAGCCGGGGCTGGTCCCGGCTCTCACCGGTGCCGAACACAACATTTCCGTCCCCGAGGAAATGTTTCGGGCATGCGACGATGCCGTTTTCCACCAGACCGCGGGTATAAGCGGTGCTCAGCCGGGTGATGAGACCGAGGTCGGCGCCGTAGCTCTCATATGTCCGGCCCCAGCGGGGATCCACGGACTGGGCGACCACCGGAGCGAAATTCCAGAGCATATGGCAAAGCTTCGCTTCGTCCGCGGTGATCTGCCCGATCCTGTACATCAGATCTTCGTCGTTTGCCGCGCCCAGGCCGATGTTCTGGGGAAAGTAGACCGCTCCGACGCAGTAATTCACCCCGTGCACATCA
>CAMJTZ010000145.1 GCA_946408865.1 uncultured Clostridia bacterium | reverse complement strand
CATTGTTTTTCTACTTTTCTGGAACATGGTGCGATTTCACGGGAACAGTATGATAAACCTCTTGGAGATCTGAGCGTCAAGATGGTGATCCGGGAGGGTGATGGGGAATAGGGGAAAGCATCTTGGATCGATAACGGTTATAAAGACGAGTTGAATAAAGGTTTGTTTGAAGCCGAAAACGAATAAAAATACATCTGTAAATTTCAACCGAAATGTGTTGCTTCAAGGCCGAACAGCCGAAAATCTTGGTGATTATTTTGGTGATTACTGCCTCTTTTTTCGCCCTGAATCGCTCCTGGATTCCGGAAATGGAATTCAATTTAACGTGACGTTTTCGCCTTATAAATCAACGCCTCCGGGAATTTCTCTCAATCGCTGAGAAGCGCTGATCTCATGCCCTCACAGGCTACGATTAACCGTGAGTTCGGCGCTTTTGCACCGATTACTGATGCATCCCCGAAATATGTGCTTTCGCTTGACAAGGTTGACATGAGCCGTAATGGCATCGCACATATGAATATTGTGGATTTTTTACTGCATCGTCAATTTCTGGCTTTGACGTAATCCCCCAGAAGATCGTTTTTTTGTGTCCGGATCCGGTGTATAATCCGCGGTTCAATCTGCATTGAAATCATCCCTTGACAAACAGGCTGTACTGATTCGGCACAGGGATATCTCCATCAGGCTTTTCGATCCTTTCAGGATTGTTATTCCACCTGATTGTATTGGCATCTTTGGCTTTTTGCGGTATAATGAAAACGAAGCAAGAATCAGATCCATCGGCATCCAATTTTATATCAGCTGAACCAGCGAAATTCTTGATTTACGGAGGAAAAAAATGAAAATGAAAAAATTGGTGCGGTGTACTCTTGTTGCAGTGATGACAGCGGTTTTACTGTCCGGCGTTTGTGTGACTCCCATGGCGTTTGCGTCCGCTGAAACGCCTGCGGGCGAGGCCGCAGAGGGGTATATTGACTTGCATCTGCATCTGGACGGAGCGATCACGCTGGAGATCGCGAAAGAACTGGCGGCGCTTCAGAACATCGAACTGCCCGGAGAAAGCGACGAGGAACTGAAAGCCCAGCTGACGGTTCCTGAAGACTGCGAAAGCCTGAATGATTTTCTTGAATGCTTCGCGCTGCCGCTTTCCCTGATGCAGACGCCGGAAGGACTGAGCGAAGCCGTGCGGCTGGTCTGCGAGAACATCAAAAGCCACGGCGTCATTTATGCGGAACTGCGGTGGGCTCCGCAGCTTCATACGGAGAAGGGGATGACCCAGGAGGACGCCATTCTTGCCGCGCTGGAGGGCCTGAAGAAAACCGATCTCAAGGCTAACCTGATCCTCTGCTGCATGCGCGGGGAGGGCAACGAAGCGCTGAATGAAGAAACGCTGAGACTCGCCCGGAAATACCTGGTTGAAGACGGCGGCGTGGTGGCGATCGATCTGGCGGGCGCGGAAGCGCTCTTCCCGACGAATAATTACCGGGAACTGTTTGAAAAAGCAAAGGAACAGGGTATTCCTTTCACCATTCACGCCGGGGAGGCCGCGGGTCCGGAAAGCGTCAGGCTGGCGGTTGAATACGGAGCAAAGAGAATCGGGCACGGCGTCAGAAGCTATGAGGATCCCGAGGTTGTCCGCCTTCTGAAAGAGAACGGCGTCACCCTGGAAATCTGCCCGACCAGCAACCGGCAGACCCACGCCCTGGAGAATATGGACGCTTATCCGCTGATTGATTACCTGAACGACGGCGTCCGCGTTACCTTAAACACGGATGATATGGGCATTGAAGGCACCACCCTGCCGGATGAATTCCGCTACATGGAGGATCAGTTCGGCCTTACCGCCGAACAGAGAAGGACCCTCCTGGAGAATGCCGTCGAAGCCGCCTTCACCACAGAAGAAGTTAGAAATGACCTTCGTGTGCAGCTCGGGTTAACGGAAAAGTAAATTCCGGCCAGCGCTTTACCGGCCGCGCCGCGGCAAAGGAATCAGCACAGGCGTCTGCGCCCGGTACTGCGCGTAATCCGGCCGGCGCGCCAGATTGTGCTTTTCCATCATCGGAATGGAAACGAGCATGAACAGGGCGATGATGCTCAGAAACCCCAGGCCTCTGTACCAGATCTGCGGACAGCACGCGGCGAACCAGACATACAGTCCGGTCCAGAACAGCATCTCTCCGAGATAGTTCGGGTGACGGGAATACTGCCAGACGGAAACGTTGCAGGTTTTGTTTTCGCCCCTGTGTTCACGGAGAAAACTGTGAATCGTCCGGTCGGAGACATACTCGAGGGCCACGGCGGCGAGCATGATCAGGATGCCCGCGAGGGAGAGGGGAGCGAACGGTTCCTCCCGCATCGCGTACAGGGCGCCGGTCATCCCGCCGAAGACCACAAGGGTCGGGACGAAGTGCAGCCCGAAAAAGCTGATCACCTGGAACAGGAAGGGAGAAAAGCGTTCCCTGTACTGCGCGTACCGCCAGTCTTCATGTCCGATGCCTTTGTAGGTGAAATACCAGTTTGCGGTCAGACGCAGCGACCATACGCCGACCAGCGCCAGCAGGAGCACCGCGTTGATATTCCAGAGGCGGTATTTCTGCATGTTCGCGAGAAGCATCACCGGCGGGGCTACGCTCCAGTAAGGGTCATACACCGAAACGTCCGACAGAAAAACGGATACAATATAGACGATCAGCGTGGCAGCGGCCGTGAATGCCGCCGTTGCCTCCAGCGGGCTGTCAATCTGCATGAAAGGGATTCCTGCAGCGATAAAAGCGCCTGTATACACAATCAGGTCCAGCAGGAGTCCCTTGCTCTTTTCTTTTTCCCGGCTGACCGTTTCGCAGTTCATAAGCATCTTCTCCCTCTGGGCTGAGAAATCCCGGTCCCTTCTTCTTTCCGCGATCCGGACGGCGCCGGAAGAAAAAAAGGAACAGGTACAAACAAACGGGATTATACCATATTCATCTTTCAGGGGGGAATCCTTTTTTCGGGAAAAGGGAATTGACAAAAACGGGCTGTTTCAGCACAATGGTTACCGGTGATGAATATGAAAAACAGAAAGTGGTTCACAGCTGTTTTGTTAACGCTGATCCTGCTGACAGGCCTGGCGCCGGCCGGGGCAGCGGCGGAAGGACGCGCGCACGCGGAGAAACCTGTCGTGCTGGTGATTATGGACGGCGTGGGGGAGTCTGCGGATGAAACGGGGAATATGGTACTGAAGGCTTCCACCCCGACCCTGGACGCCCTGAAGGCCAATGATCCTTTCCGGCTGATCCAGGCCAGCGGCACCGCAGTGGGCCTGCCTTCGGACAGCGATATGGGCAACAGCGAGGTGGGGCACAACGCCCTCGGCTGCGGCCAGATCTATTCCCAGGGCACCAAGCTGGTGGACGAATCCATCAGCAGCGGCGTGATTTATGCATCCGGCGCCTGGAAGGACCTGGTTTCCGGCCTGAAGGATTCCGGCGGCACGCTTCATTTTATCGGCCTGCTGAGCGACGGTAACGTGCACAGCAATATCTCCCATCTGCTGGCCATGCTGGAGGAGGCGAAGGCCGAGGGCGTGCGAAAGGTGCGGATCCATATCCTGCTGGACGGGCGGGATGTGTCCCCGGTTTCCGCCCTGGACTATGTGGATCAGCTGGAGAACGCGCTGGCCGCTCTGAACGGTGAATCCTTCGACGGGCGCATCGCCTCCGGCGGCGGCCGCATGCAGATCACCATGGACCGTTACCAGGCGGACTGGGGAATGGTTGAAAAAGGGTGGAATATCCATGTGCACGGCGAAGGGCGGCAGTTTGCCTCCGCACGGGAAGCGATTGAGGCGTACCGGAAGGAACAGCCCGGGATCATCGATCAGGACCTGCCCGGTTTTGTGATTGCGGAGGACGGCGTACCGGTTGGCGTCATGAAGGACGGGGACAGCGTGATCCTTTTCAACTTCCGCGGGGACCGGGCGCTGGAGATCTCAATGGCCTTCGACGGGGATGCCTCTTTTGACAAGTTCGACCGGGGAGAGGTCCCGAAGGTGAAATATGCGGGCATGCTGGAATATGACGCGGAACAGCATATTCCCCGCCGTTACCTGGTCGAACCGCCCCGGATCCGGCAGACGCTGACCGAGCTGCTGGCGGAGAACGGCATCCGCGAGTATGCTTGTTCCGAGACGCAGAAGTTCGGGCATGTAACCTATTTCTGGAACGGCAACCGCGGGGAGAAGTTTTCCGAAGAACTGGAGACCTGGGAGGAAGTTCCCTCCGACAGCCGATCCTTCGACGAAAGCCCCTGGATGAAGGCGGCGGAGATTACCGACAGGGTCATCGCGGCCATCGAATCCGGCGAATATGGTTTCATCCGCTGCAATTTACCCAACGGAGACATGGTGGGCCATACCGGCAGCCTGCAGGCCACGGAGATCGCGGTGGAAGCGGTGGACCTGTGCCTGGCCAGGATCCTCCGGGCATGCGACGAGCATGGATGTATCCTGGTCGTCACCGCCGATCACGGAAACTGCGAGCAGATGCTGGAAAAGAACAAAGAAGGCGAAATCACCGTACGCACTGCACATACCGTGAACCCTGTTCCATTCATCCTTCACGACCGGGACGCACGGCATGAGCTGGATACGGAAAACCCTTTCGGCCTGGCAAACGTCGCCGCGACCATCGCGGAGCTGCTGGGCGTCACACCCTATGAGAGCTGGGAGCAATCCATGCTGAAATAACCTTCCGTGCGGATGAAAAAGAGCAATGAGACCTTCTTCTATGAGGAAAACCCCGCTCCCATTGCCGTGCTTCATACAGACAGCAGTATCCGGCTGAATGCGGAAGAGACCAACTTCCATGTCTGGTGTGAAACCGGACAATGCGCAGTTCCCTGAGCCGGAAAATGAAGTTTCACCGTGACTTTTCCTGGTGCGCCGGGCATGGCACAATTCTTGCGGGTGAAAGTCCCGTTACAGGTATTTACCGTCAAGTGCAGCAAACCGCAAGCTTCTGTCAGCAATGACGGGAGGGGAGGACGCTGTTCAGAACAGGTGATTTCCTTGACAAACCGAATAAAACTGCATAGAATCATAAAAAACCAGTTGT
>CAMJTZ010000144.1 GCA_946408865.1 uncultured Clostridia bacterium | reverse complement strand
TCAGAACGCTGAAAGAATATATGAAACTGCCGGACGATGATGAAAAAGTCATCGAATGCAAAAAACTGCTGATGCAGAGCAAAACATACGAACGGGCGCTGAAAAAACTCAGGAAGGAGAAGACGTGGGATCAGTTTGACGCCATTATGGCATTTGCCGAATGGGGACTGACCCGCAAAGATATCGGGAACGAGATCGATGATAAGGTGTTTGCGCTCATCGAAAGAACCGGGTTCAGAATGCTTTGCGGAGAACCGTATCTGCTCAGAAATCTCGTAAAACTGGGATATGATCAGGAGAATACTGTAAAGGATGAAATCGCCCGTGTTTTAAGCGGAATCAAGGAAGACGGGGGCTTTGGATGCATCAGCACAAACAAAAAGATCAACGATCCGGGGAAGCCGCATAAGAGCTGCGCGAGGCTGACGGTGGAATATCTCCTGCTTGTTGCTGAACTGCATCTGCTGGGACGCAATGCGGATTGCGAGAGTAAACTCGTTCAGTATTCTACAAAAAGAAACATCTTCTACAGGACAGACGATATGAAGACGCCCATGGTTGAGGTAATGACGGGTACATTCTATCCTTCCGACCCGATCAAGGTCGGCGCGCAGAACATCCTTTACGCGCTGAGAGTTTTAGGGTGCCGGCAGGATTCTGAAGCGATGCAGGCCGGATATGAAGTGCTGAACCGACACAGGAAGGAAAACGGAAGATATGTTTTAACGGCATCCAAAAGTGTGCCGGCGTTCAAGGCGGGAAACGTGGGTGAAGAGAACAAGTGGGTAACGCTTTACGCCTGTATGGCACAATAAGGGACACATTCCCGGGGAAAAGGCGCTTTTCAATATCAGCCATATAAAAATGCTGTATACCCGAAAGAATTGACAGTGACCGGTTTTCATAGTATATTCTATCTAGATTGACAGGAAAGGGGGCTCTTCGTATGCGGACAGTGATGAATGAACGGGCGGCAGCGACCGTAAACGCTGTGAATTCTATCCGTACAGACTTTGTGTCCGATCATCCGAAGAGCAGACCGGTATAATTTCCGGCATATATTCGGCTTGACCGGCTGCTTGTCCGTGACGGATAAGCAGTTTTTTTGCGTGCAAAAACAGGAGGAACATGATGGGAAATATCGGCTGGATCAATACGGAAAACTATACTTTTGACTGTATGCTCCGCATGGAGCGCTTCCAGATCAGACTGATGCTGGAGAACCTGTGCGACGGGACGGAAGCCGCCATGGCGGCCGCACTGAAGGGAAATCCGAAAATCGCCTGGCTTTTCGCACACAAATGCCCGGAGATGACAGAGCGTGTGAAGGCGCTGAGCGAACAGGTTCCGGATAACCTTACTCCGGATCAGATCCGGGCGGCTGAGATCCGGGTGATGGATGAATTCGAGGATTTTGTGATTTACACGACCCCGGAGAGGATGGATCAAAAATGTGATTTCATCTACGGATGGAACAGGGAACGGCTCTATGAGATCTGTGATCTGGAAGGGAAGATTGTCCTGGATGTCGGAAGCGGAACGGGAAGACTGGCGTTTGCTGCTGCGGAGAAAGCCGCTTTCGTGACAGCCAGCGAGCCTGTGGATTCACTTCGGGAATTCATGCGCGACAGGATCGCAGAGAAGGGCATCCGGAACATGCGGGTGTGCGACGGACTCTGTCACTGCCTGCCTTTCCCGGACAGCAGTTTTGATGTCGTGATGAGCGGACACGTTGTCGGCGACTTTTTTCACGAGGAAGTGGAGGAACTGACACGGGTCACAAAACCCGGCGGCTGGCTGCTGGATGTGCCCGGCGACCAGCATCGCGAAACCGGGAGGAACGAACAGCTCCTTGTGGACGGCTGGGAGGAACTTGCCTATACGGGATCTTTCGGCAAAACGACTTACCGTTACCGGAAACAGGTACGGAAATGAACAGGGAGGGATGAAGAAGATGCAGAATAATATATACCGCGTGGTGCAGGTTCACAGGGACCGTTACCTTGTGCGGAACAAAGAAAAAGAACTGTACTGCACGCTGACCGGCAGTATGCGTTACCGGGAAGAATTTCCGGTTGTCGGCGATGAGGCGGAGATTACGGAAAACCCTTACGGCGACAGCCTGATCCGGGGAATCCGGCCGCGCAGGACGGTGTTCTGCCGTCCGGACCGCGGCGGCCACGCGGACGGCTTTGCCAAGACCCTGCAGATTCAGCCGCTGGTCGCCAATATCGACTATGTGTTCATTATTACATCCATGAATCAGGATTTCAGCATCAGCCGGATTGCCCGATACGCCGCGATGGCAGTTTCCGGAGGTGCGGTTCCCGTCGCGGTGCTGACAAAAGCGGACCTGTGTCCGGATGCGGAAGAGATGGAAACAAAAGCCGCGGCCCTGAGCAGGGACCTGCATGTCGTATCCATCAGCGCCCGGACGGGATACGGGATGGACCGGCTGCGGACATACTTCAGACCCGGCGTCACGATTGCGCTCCTGGGTTCTTCCGGAGCGGGAAAATCCACGCTGATCAATACGCTGGCAGGGCGGGAGATCATGCAGACCGGCGGGATCCGGGAGGAAGATTCGAAGGGCAGGCATACGACCACCCACAGGGAACTGATTGAACTGGACGGCGTCAGCTTTATTGATACTCCCGGACTGCGGGAACTGGGCATGATCGACGCGGAGGAAGGGATTGCCGGTACTTTCTCCGATATTGCGGAGCTTGTCAGCCGGTGCGCTTTTTCTGACTGCACGCACCGCAGCGAACCGCGCTGCGCAGTCAGGGAAGCCCTGGAGAACGGAACGCTTTCCGCCGAAAGATGGAAGACGTTCAGCCGGCTGGAGAAGGAAAACCAGTGGAGCAGGATCCGGAAGAACGAGAAGATGATGAGCATTGCCATGGAACGGCGCAAAAGGGATATGGCGCTCCAGCGGCACGGGAGGGGAACAGACAGATGATGACAGAAACGGCACAAAAGCTGTATGCGCTTGACGGTTTTGAAATGCGGCCGGTTCCCGGACACGAGGGCGGGCGGAACCTTGCGTATATCTGCAGCGTGAACGGAGATAAAAGGTATATCCTCCGGATTTCAGCGCTGGGCGACCGGATCGAAGAGGAGTACCTTGCGGAAACGGAGTTTATCCGCTACCTTGCCCGGAACGGTGCGCCTGTAGCGGATGTGGTTCCCTCTGTCCGCGGGAAGCTGGTTGAACGCGTAGAACAGGGTGGGACAACCGTCTTTCTTTCCCTGTTTGAGTATGCGAAGGGAATGCTTCTGAGCGATAACGGATACCGATACCGGGAAGGCGCTCCGCTGGATGAATATTTCTACAATACCGGCAAGGTGCTGGGAGCCATACACCGGCTGTCCGGACAGTACAGACCGGTTCACCACCGGCGCGCGTTTTCCGACAAATACACCGTGGAATATATCGACCGCCTGATCCCGGATTCCTATGCGGATCTGAAACGGGCGATCTGCAGACGACTGGAGGAGTACCGGACGCTCCCGACGGATCCGGAGAATTACGGGCTTATCCATTTTGATTTCAGCGACGGGAACTATCATGTCGATCTTGAGACCGGTGACATTACAGTCTTTGATTTTGACAACTGCATCTACTGCTGGTATATGTTCGATCTGGCTCATCTCTGGACGCACGGCGTCGGCTGGTACCGGCATATACGCAATGCGGAGCAGCGGATGGCCTGCATGGACCGGTATTTCGGGAAGATTCTGGAAGGATACCGGAGCGAAACGGATGTTTCGGAAAGGATGCTGGAGAAGCTGCCGCTTTTTATCGACATGACCATCATTGAGTTTGTGACCGATGAGTTTGAGTGCTGCGCCAGAGAAGGCGGGGAACCGGACGCGGAAGACATCGGAAACGCTGTATACTGTCTGGTAAACGATATTCCTTACGGCGGCTTCGGTGAGGAATGGTGAAACACCATTCTGTCAGACGATACCGGATCATGCTGCGAACAGAAAAAAGGGTTTCTTCCTATTACGGTCGAAAGCAGGTATTGTGAGTATGAAGAGAATTCAAATACCGAATCGAATCCCCAAAGAAGACAGAGGCTGCCGCATAGATAAATCTCTCAGGTTTTTTTATGCCGTTTGCATTGTATGTATTGCTGCTTTGTGTACGGGCGCCTTTGCCGACGTCGGGGGAACAATTCAGGAGGAGACGGTTGTTTCTCTGGTGTGGGAAGACAGCAGGACCGATGTAAAAAAAACAGAGTGGAATGAGCGATCTGTTCAGATTCATACGGAAGACATCGGAATGCGCGACGGAACGGTTTATGATTATGCCGGCGTTACGCTTTTTGACCTGATGAAACTTGCGGGGGCGGACGAGTGTACCAAAGCCCTCGTGAAGAGTACCGACGGGCTGACTGGTGAAGTGTTCGCCGAAGATATCCGAGGTTATGAAATTGCGCTGGTGAACGCCTATGCCGACGGAAAGCCCATCAAAGCCAATGCGGGCGGGCCCGTGAAGATTATTTTTCCTGTGACGGAACATCCTGAACTCAAAGAAAGCTATACGATCTGGTCCTGGCAATGGTTTGTCCGTGAGATTGAGTTTATCAGACAGCAGGAAGATACGTCCTCCGGGGAGCCTTTCCGTCCGTCAGCCGGTGCGGTATCTGAGAAGCCTGTCATGCCGCCGGTCAGCGGATTTTCCGGGGATTCAGACAAACAGCCTGTCAATGTGTCATTCGAAAAGTTCGGGCATGCGGATCAATGCGTCATCATTATCCTCGATGGCTTTTCCGGCAGCTATCTTTCGCGGCTTGGACCGGATTCCAGCCTTGCCGGGATATCGGAAAAGGGAGCCAGTTGTCTGACGGCCAGAAGCACTTATCCTTCCCAGACCTGCACGAATCATGCGGCAATTATGACAGGCGCCGGCACGGCAAGGCATGGCGTCGTCGGCAATGACCGTCTGGGAGAAGACGGCTTGAGCAGCGTGAAGAACATTCAGCCGGAAACGATCCGGGTTCCCACCCTGTATCAGCTTGCTTCCGCCGAGGGAAAGAAAACGGCCTTTGTTTCCGGCAAGGACGATATGGTGTCTCTTTTTTCAGCAGGGC
>CAMJTZ010000143.1 GCA_946408865.1 uncultured Clostridia bacterium | reverse complement strand
GATTTCTATTATTAACATTTTTCATTTTTAAATAACGGTAACAGATGTGTACAGGCGTAACGTATACACGCGTATATAGGAAAAAGTTATCACATCGTCATTCTGTCATTACAGGATACATTTTATCTTACCACTGCACATTTCTGCGCTGTTTTGCGCATAATCAATCGGCGGGGATTTTTTGCGTGGCCTGAAAAGCCCGCGCGAGGCGCGGGCACCTAAAAAAACGGTGCACTAAAAAGGGGTTACTGCGCGCCGCCCTTCGCGACGGGAGCTTCCGGTTCCGGACTGCCGCCGGCGTCCTCCTCCACTTTCAGCACCGGCACGGAACCGGCGGAAGCGGCGTAGGCGCTGTGGAAGGTCGTGGCGGCAGGGTTGCTCTGCATCGGCGCATCCTGGGCATGGGACTGCAGGTCCTTCAGCAGCTCCTCATTGCTGGGGACAGCCGCCTGTGCCTTTTCCACGACCTGCTCCGCAGCCTTCGGGGCCTCCGCGGGGGTGGCAGCCGCCTTCTGCTCCCGGGCTTTGTTGATCTCGTTCTGGATAGATTTTGCCGCAGTCTGGGCGCCGGTCTTCACGTTCTGTGCCATCTTGCGCAGCCGTTCCTCCAGCTCCTTGTTGTCCATATCCTCACTCTCGAAGCGGAAGGTATATCCCATGACCAGTGCGGCAATGGAGCCGATAATCGTCACATGGGGTGCGAAGATCAGGCAGGCCAGCGCGAAAATGCTCGATACATTGATGATCGGCTTGTCCTGCTTGTTCACCTTCACCCGGAAGTCGTACATCTTCTGGAAGATGTTCTTTGCCTTTTCCCCGAAATTGTTTCCGTTGCTTCCGTTGTTTCCGTTGTTTTGCATCCTCATATCCTCCTCCGGCTTTCTGTAAAGCACGGAATAAGGATACACCCGGCTGGTAAAAAACGGAAGGGCGAAACCGGAAAAATACACATGGTTATTTCTCCGATTCCGCCCCTTAACCCCGCTGTGCGGGATTGTTTTTTACTTCTTCTGCTTCAGTTCCAGGTAGAAGTCCAGGTACTGCTTCGCGCTCTGCTCCCAGGAAACGTCCTTCTCCATGTTCCGTTTCACCATCGCGTCCCAGCGCTGCCGGTCGGTGAAGAAGAGGGTTTTCGCCTCGTTCACGGCATCCAGCAGCAGGTCCGGCATGTAGCGGTCGAAGGTGAATCCGTTGCCTTCGTTGGTTTCCGCGTTGTAGGGCAGCACGGTGTCCTTCAGGCCGCCGGTCTCCCGCACCACCGGCACCGTTCCGTAGCGCATGGCGATCAGCTGGGTCAGACCGCAGGGCTCGAACAGGCTCGGCACCAGGAATGCGTCCGTGCCGGCGTAGATCCGGTGGGCCAGCCCTTCGTTGTAGGAGATGTAGGCGCACACGTCGCCCTTGTATTTCTGCTCATAGTAGCGGAAGGCGTTTTCATACCGCGGATCGCCGGTGCCCAGCACGACGACCTGCGTGTTCCCGTCCATGATTTTCGGGAAGATCGCGTCCACCAGGTCCAGACCCTTCTGGTCCGTCAGGCGGGAAACAAGGCCGAACACCATTTTGCCGCATCCGGTTTCCAGGCCCAGCTGCGCCCGCAGCGCCTCCTTGTTCTCCCACTTCTTTTCCAGCACGTTGGTCACGTCGTACGGCGCGGCCAGCAGTTTGTCCGTGGAGCTGTCCCAGATTTCCGTATCGATGCCGTTCACGATGCCCCGCATCCGGTCCGCGTGATACCGCAGGTGGGAATCCAGATGCTCGCCGAACTCCGGCGTCTGAATTTCCTTCGCGTAGGTGGCGCTGACGGTGGTGATGGCGTCGGCGTAGGCCAGGCCGCCCTTGAACATGTTCGCTTCTTCCTCATTCTGCTTGAAAACCGGATAGTTGAACAGCCCGTCCGGCAGGCCGGACCAGTACTTCAGGTGGTCGATGCTGCAGATTCCCTGGAACCGCAGGTTGTGGATCGTCAGCATGCTCTTCGAATTCTTCAGCGGGCAGTTCCAGAACTTGGTGCGCAGATAAAGCGGCACCAGGGCTGCCTGCCAGTCGTGGCAGTGAATCACGTCCGGATACCACTTCAGGTAATTCAGGATCGCCAGCGCGGCCTTGGAGAAGAAGCAGTATTTCGGGATGTCCTCCCACAGGCCGGTGTAGGGATTGCCCCAGTCAAAGTAATCCCGGTTGTCGACAAAGTCGTACGTCACGCCGTCCAGCTGCAGTTCCATGATGCCGACGTAGAAGGTCCGGCCTTCCAGCGTCTGGTCCATCATGAAGGAGGCGATGTATTTCATTTCTTTTCTGTATTTTTCCGGAATGCAGGCGTACAGCGGAAGGATCACGCGGACCTCGCATCCCTCGCGCAGCAGCGCGCGCGGCAGCGCGTACATCACGTCTCCCAGTCCGCCGGTTTTCACAAAAGGATAACATTCCGACCCGACAAATGCGACCTTGCAAACCGACTTTTTCTTTGTCATACCGATTCCTCCTGTATCTTGATCCTATTCCTTTTTATCCTGAACGGGCATCTGTATCGTTGTTTATTTTACCACATCCGCGGAATCATTTCCAGCAGTTTCTTTTGCGTCCGGCTGGGGCGCGGAATAATGCTCCAGGGCGTACGCAAAATGCTCCTCAAACTTCCGGATCGCTTCCCGGGAGACGCTCTTCAGCGGAAACAGCACGTCGTAGGCGTGAAACCAGTCCGGATACACATCCAGAAACGCTTCCACGCCGGCTTCGGTCAGGTTTTCGACATAATCCACGGTTTCCCGGTAAAAGGGCTCGATATCCCCGACATACGTGTAGCAGGGAGGCAGATTGCGGTAATCCGTCTGCCGTGCCGGCGCCGCGTAGTACGAAACCAGATCCGTTCCGTACGCTCCCCGCAGGTAGCGTTTCCAGGCCTTGTGGTTCTTTTTCGTGTTCCAGTTCGGGGCGTGGTTGTCCCGGGAGGATTCCGTGTCGCGGTCGTCCAGCATCGGGTACAGGGGCATCTGGTAGGCGATGTTCACTTCTCCCCGGTCCCGGGCCAGCATGCACAGCGCCGCGGTCAGGCCGCCGCCGGCGCTCTCCCCGCCTACCATGATCTGATCCGTCCGGATGTTCAGCTCCTCCGCGTGGTCCCGCAGATAGAGCAGCGCCGTGTAGCAGTCCAGCAGGCCCGACGGATAGGGAAACTTCCGGCTCAGCCGGTAGTCCGGCGCCACGATCACTGCGCCGAACCGGACCGTCAGCGACAGCGCCCGGGTTACATAGATGTCCCGCGAAG
Organism: uncultured Clostridia bacterium; assembly: GCA_946408865.1. The sequence goes on along the minus strand of CAMJTZ010000143.1, from coordinate 1,877 downwards.
ATCCCGACTGATATCCTCCCCCGTGGATCCACAGCACGCCGGGGCGCGGTCCATGGGTTTCACCGGCCGGGAAAACAATCCGGATCCGGATCCGGCGCCTTCCTGCCGGAATGATCCGTACTTCCGTCCGGAAAAGATTCCTTTTGCTCATTTTCCTTCCCGTACCGCGCCTTTCCAGTTCCAGTCCGGGCTCCAGCGGCTCAGGATACCCGGTGCGCCGGGAAGGATCCTGCCGCAGCGTTTTTCCCCGACGGAGGCCGCCGGAGCGGAAGTGCACATGGCGCAGGCCAGCGCCGGATCCGCGCCGAAGACATGAATCAGATTATACAGCGCCTGTTTCATCGTCAGGACGGAGCCGGCCAGCGTTCCGTCGGCCAGCCGCGCCTCTCCGCCGCGTACGGTGACCCGCTGGCCGCCCAGGGCGTATTCCCCGTCCGGCATCAGGGCCGCCTCCATGGCGTCCGTAATCGCGATCGCTTTTCCGGCTTCCTTGGCACGGATCACCAGCCGCACCGTATCCGGATGCAGGTGGATCCCGTCGCAGATGATCTCGCATACGAGCCGGCTGTCAGTCAGCGCCGCGCCCGGCACGCCCGGTCTGCGGTGATGCAGCGGCGTCTGGGCGTTGAACAGATGCGTCACATGGTCCGCGCCGCATTCCGCGGCCCGGTGCACCGTTTCCGCGTCCGCGTCCGTATGCCCGATGGATACATGGATTCCGTGCCCGGCCGCCCAGCGGATGAAATCCCCGCTGCCCTTCCGCTCCGGCGCCAGGGTGATCAGCCGGACCGTTTCCGGCTTTCCGCCCGCAAGGTCCGTCAGGATTTCCGCATCCGGATCACAGAAGAAGGCCGCCTGCGCCCCGGCGTGCCGCTCCGAGAGGAAAGGCGCTTCCATATGCGCGCCGAGCACCCGGGCGCCGCCGCGCTCCGGAGTTTCCATCACCCGCCGGATACCGGCCAGCGCCTGTTTCGTTGCTTCCGCTCCCGCGCTCATCGTCGTCGGGCAGAAGGCGGCAACCCCGGATTCCGCAAGGACACGGCTCATCGCGCGCACGTCGTCCTCGCCGCGCATGGCGTCCTTCCCGGCGCTGCCGTGAATATGCACGTCCACAAACCCGGGCAGCAGCGTATCCCCCGCCAGGTCCAGGATTTCCTCTTCGGTTGTTTCTCCGATCTCTTTTCCGGCCGCGGTGACGGTGCCGTCCATAATCCGGACCTGCCAGTCCGCATGGAACCGTTCCCCGTCAAACACGTTTGCATGAATAATCCTCATTTTCAGGCTCCTTTCGCCCGGTCAGACAATGCGCCTGCGCTTATCCTTCAGTTTGCCTTCCCGTCCCAGAGCCACGAGGCGCTCGTACCGCTCCACGGCGGTTTCCAGCACCTTGCTCCACGGCACGGGGATCGTTTCCCGCGCCGCCCGGCCGATCCGGTCCCGGGTTTCCCGGTCCGAAAGAATCCCCTGCAGCACCCTGGCCAGGTCCTTCGGATCATTCTCGCACAGGTAGCCGTTTTCCCCGTCACGGATAACCTCCGCCGCGGTACTGCCCCGCACCATGACCGAGGGGGTTCCCATGACCGCTGCCTCGCGAACGACCATCGGCGCCGTATCGTACAGGGAGGGGAAAGCGAAGACGGACGCGCGCATATACAGCCCGTCCAGCAGGGAGGTGTCCGTAATGTGGCCCAGCGTCTGCGCGCAGTCCTGCAGGTTCAGCTCATGCAGCTTCTCCTGGATGGCGGCCAGGTCAATCCCCTGCCCCGCCAGCAGCAGTTTGAAGCGCGTGCCCTGCTTTTTCAGCTCCGCGCAGGCTTCCAGCACCGTCAGGATATTCTTTTTCCAGTCCATCTGGCCGACAAAGAGAATCATCGGAT
>CAMJTZ010000142.1 GCA_946408865.1 uncultured Clostridia bacterium | reverse complement strand
GCTTGGGATCCCGGCCGTAGGGAGAGGTGGTGGTCACCTGGCCCGGCAGGGTGGTCGGAGCCATCTGGCCGCCGGTCATGCCGTAGATCGCGTTGTTCACGAAGATCACGGTGATGTTCTCGCCCCGGGTGGCGGCGTGGGTGATTTCCGCGGCGCCGATGGAGGCCAGGTCGCCGTCGCCCTGGTAGGTGAAGACGATATTGTCCGGATTCACCCGCTTGCAGCCGGTGGCAACCGCCGGAGCGCGGCCATGGGCCGCTTCCATCATGTCACAGTTGAAATAGTCATAGGCGAAAACGGCGCAGCCGACTGGCGCGATGCCGATGGTTTTCTCCTGGATGCCAAGCTCGTCGATGGATTCAGCCACCAGCCGGTGGATGATTCCGTGGGTGCAGCCGGGGCAGTAGTGCAGGGGCTTGTCGGTCAGCAGCTTTGTTTTTTCATATACAACAGCCATTGCTTATTTCCCCTCCTTCGCCAGGTTTTCCACCTGGGTGATGATTTCGCGGACAGTGGGAACGATGCCGCCGGTGCGGCCGAAGAAGTGAACGGGCTTTTTGCCGTCCACAGCCAGTTTCACGTCGTCCACCATCTGGCCCATGGACATTTCCACGGTCAGGAATGCTTTCGCGTGCTCCGCGGCCTTCGCAATGGGGGCGGCGGGGAAGGGCCACAGGGTGATGGGACGGATCAGGCCGGCGCGGATGCCTTCGGCGCGCAGCTTGCGCATGGCGCTGCGGGCGATGCGGGCGGTCGTGCCGTAGGCGACGATGACATAGTCGGCGTCGTCGGTCATTTCCTCCTGCCAGCGGCATTCGGTCTGTTCCATTACGGCGTATTTCTCATACAGGTGATTCACGTGCTTTTCGAGCACGGCGGGATCGATATAGAGGGAGTTGATCACCGCGCGCTCCCTGCCGCAGCCGGGCTTCCAGCCGGTGGCGGCCCAGGTCTTGGGCGGAAGATCGGCGCGGTCCTTATGCTCGGGCATTTCGACCGGCTCCATCATCTGGCCGATCAGACCGTCGCCCATGATCAGCACGGGGTTGCGGTACTTGTCAGCCAGGTCGAACGCTTCCTGCGTCAGCTCCACCGCTTCCTGCACGGAAGAGGGGGCCAGCACCAGCATCCGGTAGTCGCCGTGGCCGCCGCCGCGGGTGGACTGGTAGTAATCGCTCTGGGCGGGCTGGATGGATCCGAGGCCGGGGCCGCCGCGCACCATGTTGACGATGACACAGGGCAGTTCCGCCCCGACGATATAGCTGATGCCTTCCTGCTTCAGGGAAATTCCCGGGCTGGAGGAGGACGTCATGACACGGGCGCCGGCGCCGGCGGCACCGTAGACCATGTTGATGGCGGCGACTTCGCTTTCCGCCTGCAGGAAACAGCCGCCCTCAATCTTCGGCAGCCGCTTGGACATGTATTCGGGAATCTGGTTCTGGGGAGTGATGGGGTAACCGAAGAAGAAGCGGCATCCGGCCTGGATGGCGGCTTCGGCGATTGCCTCGTTTCCCTTCATGAGCATTTTCTGACCCATGGATACGCTTCCTCCTTACTTTTCAACTTTAATCACGGCGTCCGGGCACATCCGTGCGCAGAATGCGCAGCCGATGCAGGATTCCTGATCTTCAATTCCGATGGGGTGATACCCTTTGGCGTTAATCTCCCGGCTCAGGGCCAGCAGATGTTTGGGACAAACTTCGGCGCACAGACCGCAGCCCTTGCAGGTTTCCCGGTCAATGGTCAGCTTGGCCATGGCGTTCCGCCTCCTTCAAGATGATAATGAATGTATTATAGGTTCTTCAAAAACGCCCGTCAATAAGAACGGGCGCCGATTTGCGGGAAAGGCAGCAAAAGAACAAGCTACAGCACGTTCTCCCGCAGAAAGTCCGCAAGGATCCGGCCGGCCCGCCGGTTGTATTCCGCGTTCGGGTGCCAGCGCGCGCCGAGATCCTCTTCCCGGCCGTAGTCCGGGAGCGCGCAGGTGAAGAGGTTTTCCATTCCTTCCGCCCGCGCTTTTTCGACTGCTTCCTCCGCCAGCTCCGGATGGCAGTCCGTCGCCGGGAGGATCCAGACGATCTTCGCCGCCGGGTTGTTCTTCCGCACGGTTTTCAGGAAGGCGAGCGCCCCTGCCACAACCGTGTCCCGGTCGCGGCTGAAGCTGTTCTGCGCGTTCATGCCGCCGTGGTCGTTCGTCAGCAGGCGGATGCAGACGACGTCCGCCGGCCAGCTGCTGAAGTCGTACGGTTTCGTGCAGCCGCGCTTTTCCGCTTCCGGCCCCTGCAGCACGCCGGCGATTTCTTCATAGTGCGCGCTCAGCGTGTGCTCCGGGTTGTGCTCCCAGTCCCAGCAGACGCCCCATCCGCTCTGGGAAAGAACCCGCCGCTCGGCGTCCAGGATGCTGCAGGCTTCCCACGAGTAGTTGCCGCGGGCGGAGAACCACATGGTAATCCATTCGTCGTTGTTGCAGGGCGCCAGGGAGCCTTCGCCGGAGGTCAGGCTGTCGCCGACGAACTCGATCCGGAGCCTGTGTTCCGGAAGCTCCTCCAGTTCGCCCTTCATCCGCAGGGAACGCAGGAGAACGGTGGCTTCCGGACTGTCCGGCATGCACTGGGTTTCCTTCATCAGGGTAATGATCCGCGTGTTGGCGGGCTCCATTCCCAGCACCAGGGGATAGAACCGGACGCCCGGTTCCGCGGGAAAGCGCGCGACGGGTTTGCCGTCCGCCAGCACGATCATCCACATGATCGGGGAGAAGGCGGGGGCTTCCAGCTCCGCCCACAGGTCCGATCCGCGGAAGGCGCATTCCAGACCGGACCCGGTCCAGTCCAGCGCAACGGGCGTGCGGGAAAGATCCATCCGGCCCAGCAGGCGCAGACGGGGATTGGATGCGTTGACGGGTATTGTATTCATGGCGGCCTCCGTTGTCGGCAATCAGCGGTCGGAAAAAGCCGGACCCGCTGCGGTCCGGCTCAGGGAATTATTTCAGCATGGATTTTTCCCAGCAGTCGTAGGGTTTGAGGCCGAGGAGCTCCACCACGGTGGGGGCGACGTTGGCCAGGCCGCAGGGGCTTTCGGTGTCCATCTCGTGACGCTCGTCCTTGTCATGGATGATGAAGGGAACGGGGCGCAGGCTGTGCGCGGTACGTACGGAGATGACGCCCTTCTTGTTCTTCTCGAGCATCTGGTCGGAGTTGCCGTGGTCGGCGGTGACCACCAGGATGCAGCCGTGCTCGTCGCAGGCCTTCAGGATCCGGGTCAGGCACAGGTCCACGGTTTCCACCGCGATCTCCGTGGCGTACAGGTTGCCGGTGTGGCCGACCATGTCGCCGTTGGGGAAGTTGCAGCGGATAAAGCCGTATTTGCCGCTCTCAATGGCTGCGATCACCAGGTCGGTGATTTCGGTGCCCTTCATCCAGGGGCATTCGTCGAAGGAACGGACGTCGGAGGGCACTTCCTGCCAGGTTTCCAGTTCCTCGGAGAATTTCTCGCTGCGGTTGCCGTTCCAGAAATAGGTCACATGGCCGTACTTCTGGGTTTCGGAGCAGGCGTACTCATTGATGCCGTTTTCCACCAGCAGCTCGGTCAGCGTGTGGCGGATCTGGGGCGGGTTGACCAGGTATTTGTGCGGGATGTGCAGGTCGCCGTCGTATTCCAGCATGCCGGCGTATTTCACCTGCGGAACCGTGCCGCGGTCAAACTTGTCGAAGGAGGCGTCGCCGTCAAAGGCCATGGAAAGCTCCAGGGCGCGGTCGCCGCGGAAGTTGAAGAGGATCACGCTGTCCCCGTCCTGCATGGCGCCGACAGGCTTTCCGTTCTCTCCGATAACAAAAGCGGGCAGATCCTGGTCGATCACGCCGGGCTGCTCTTTGCGGAAGGTTTCGATGGCTTCCTTCGCGCTGCTGAAGAAGGCGCCCTGGCCGTGGACATGCACGTCCCATCCGGTTTTCACCATGCCCCAGTTGGCCTGGTAGCGGTCCATGGTGATCTGCATGCGGCCGCCGCCGGAGGCGATGCGTCCGTCAAAGGTTCCGTCGTTCAGGGAGGCGAGGGTTTCCTCCAGTTTGTCCACATAGTCCAGCGCGGAAGTGGCGGGCACGTCGCGCCCGTCGAGCAGGATGTGCACCCGGACCTTCTTCACGCCTTCAGTCTTCGCTTCCTTCAGCATGGCGAGCAGGTGGGAGATGTTGCTGTGTACGTTGCCGTCCGACAGCAGGCCGATGAAGTGCAGCGCGCCGCCGGAAGCCTTGACGCCTTCGGTCAGCTCCTTCCAGGTTTCGCTCCGGTAGATGGAACCGGACTCGATGGATTCGTTTACCAGTTTGGCGCCCTGGGAATAGATCTGGCCGCAGCCGAGGGCGTTGTGGCCCACTTCGCTGTTGCCCATATCGTCATCGGAGGGGAGACCTACGGCGGTGCCGTGCGCCTTGATGATCCGGAAAGGATCGTTGGCCTTCAGCGCGTCCAGCGTGGGCGTGGTGGCCTTCATGACCATGTTGCCGAGTTCTTCGTCTGATTCACCCACACCGTCCATAACGACCAGCACAACGGGCTTTTTCATAATCGGTAATCCTCCTGTTTTGTGAGTTTTGCATCCCTTTCCGGCCCGGCCGGAGCGGGAGGGGTCCAACCCTGTAAACATTACAGGAAAAGGGCCAAAAAGTCAATGTCGGCATTTGACAAAAAGGGGTTGTCCGCGAACCCCTGAACAACGTATAATAGGGTTGCGGGAACCGTGAAATTCTATATCAGGAAAGGGGAATCCCCATGGCCTTTCTGCAGATTCAGTTTTTTTCCGCGGCGCTGAACGTCGCTTCCTCCGTGAACGTCATTCTTCCGGAGGCGAACCAGGGGATCGGCATGGGCGCCTCCCGGGATGAGCGCCCTCCGAAGGTGCTCTATCTCCTGCACGGCTACAGCGACGATCATTCCATCTGGATGCGCCGCACCTCCGTGGAACGCTACGCCGCGAACCATAACCTGGCCGTGATCATGCCGGCCGTCAACCACAGTTTCTACTGCAACGAAGCGTACGGCGAAAGATACTGGGACTACGTCAGCGACGAGCTGCCCCGCACCATGCACCGTTTCCTGCGCCTGAGCGACCGGCCGGAGGATACGTATGTCGCGGGCCTGAGCATGGGC
>CAMJTZ010000141.1 GCA_946408865.1 uncultured Clostridia bacterium | reverse complement strand
TGGAAAGCGGCAGCATGATCCGCGCCCAGATGCCGTATTCGCTCAGCCCGTCCAGCCGCGCCGCCTCGCACAGCTCCGTGGGGATCGAGCGGTAGAACTGGCGCATCAGAAACACGCCGAAGGCGGAGAACGCCTGCAGCACCACCATAGCCCAGAGCGTGTCGTACAGGCCCATGGACCGCATCATGATGAACTGCGGCAGCATATAGGCCTGCCACGGCACCGCGATCGTGGCGATATAGCAGAGGAACAGGACATCCCGGCCCCTGAACTCCAGCTTGGCGAACGCGTAGGCCGCGAAGGAGGAGGTCAGCGTCTGCAGGAGCGTCACGATGACGGCGATGAAGGCCGTGTTTTTGAAATAGGTCAGCAGCGGAACCTTCTGCCAGATCAGGGAATAGTTCTCCCAGCGGAAGGTCTCCGGAATCCAGCGCATCGGGAAGGCAAAGACTTCCCGGTCCAGCTTCAGCGAGGAGGAGATCATCCACACAAAGGGAATCAGGGTGAACGCCGCCAGCGCGATGAGCAGGATCCAGATCAGGACCCGCAGGACCTTCCGGAGAACCGGATTGTCCTTCCGGATTTCCCGGCTGTGAACAGCAGTATCCATGGTTTTCTCCTCCTTTCTCAGTCGTTTGAGAATTTCTTTTCGGAGCCGAACTGGAGGATCGTCACCAGCAGCACGATCACCAGCAGCACCATGGAGATGGCGCTGGCCTGGCCGTAGCGCACTTTGACGAACGCTTCATCGTAAATATAGGTTACCAGCATCTTGGTCGCCCGGCCCGGGCCGCCGTCCGTCATGATCGCCACCACGTCGTAGATCTTGAAGCAGGAGATCACCATCATCACGGAAACAAAGAAGGTCGTCGGCTTCAGCTGGGGCAGCGTCACATGCAGGAACTGCTTCCACTTGTTCGCGCCGTCCACGGTGGCGGCCTCCATCAGCTCCTTCGGGATGCCCTGCAGGGCCGCCAGGTAAAGAACCATATAGTATCCCATATTCCGCCAGACGCTCACCAGAATGATGGACCAGATCGCCATCGTTCCGTCCGCCGTCCAGCTTTTGTTGAAGGGGATGCCCAGCGCCATGAGGATCTGGTTGATCGGCCCGTCCTTCATCAGCATGAAGGACCAGCAAACGCAGATCGCCACCATCGAGGAGACATAGGGAAAGAAGAACACCGTCCGGAAAAACACGGCGCCTTTGATCTTGTTCAGCACCATGGCCAGCGCCAGGGCGCACACGATCGTCAGCGGCACGGTCACGACCGTGTAATATACCGTGTTTTTCAGCGCAATGCCCAGGTCTGCGCGCGTAAAGAAATATCCGATACCTTTCTCCGCCACTTTCTTGGTGGCGAATATCGTCGCATAGTTTTCCAGTCCGACAAATTTCATCTTCGAGATATCTCCGCCGTTCCACTCAAACAGGGACAATGCAATCGCGCAGATGACCGGGACCAGCGTGAATACTGCGAACCCGATAAAGTTCGGTGCCAGGAAAGAATACGCTACCAGGGTATTCTTTCTTCCCAGCTTCCCCATCCTGTACCGGACCTTTCTCACTTCAGCCTGGCTCATGTTTCACCGTTTCCTTTCCCATGTTCTGAAAAAGGCAGGGAAGGCAAGCGGCCTTCCCTGCCCGGGGATTACGTGGTTTTATCTGAATTACTGAAAGAATTCAGCTACGCGCTCATTCATCTCTTCGATGCCTTCCTCGATGGTAACCTCACGGGCCATGATCAGGCTGTGTTCTTCATTCACGATAGTCTTGATGTCGGCAACATGATCCGCAACCGGCCACTCCATCGCGACACCGGAGGGCAGCAGCGCGCCCTTGCTGGTCTCATCAGACGGGAAACCTTCCACGGAGGACATCGCAGTCGCGACTTCCTCGGAAACCCATGCGGGACGGGCGCCGGTGGAAGCGGTAGCCTTGGCGCCTTCCACTCCGCCAAGCCAGGAAACGTACTCCCAGGCCAGATCCTTCTTCTCGGACTTCGCGTTGATCATCGCGCCGGTCAGGTTGCCGAAGGAAGATCCGGGCTCCAGGCCGATCATGTGCGGAACAGCGGCGATGCCCCAGTTGAAGTTGCAGGTGCCATCCTTGTTGTATCCGATCAGCGTGGAAACGTACCAGTAGCCCATGGGCATCATGGCAATGTTGCCGTTGGCAAACGCTGCGGAATAGTGCAGGCCGGAAGCTTTCAGATCCGCATAACTCATGCAGGCGCCGTAATCTTCCAGATCCTGATAGAGTCTGTAGAAGTAAGCAAGTCCGTCATAGGTTCCGTCCGCCAGTGTGGTCTCGCCGTCACATACTTCCCAGTTCACAACAGCGGAAAGCCAGGTGTGATAGTGCGTGCCGTAGATGCCCTTTTCCTTGTCGGTCATCTTCTTGGCCAGCTCAGCGTACTGATCCCAGGTCATGTCGTTGTTGGGATATTCTACGCCGGCAGCATCGAACAGATCCTTGTTGTAGAACAGTACCCAGAAGTCGCTGCGGAACGGAATGGCGTACTGAACGCCGTCCACCGCGTAGTTCTTCTCAGTGCCTTTGAAGCCGGACATGTCATAGTTGGCCGTATCCAGCGGGGCGGCAAAGCCCTGGGCCTGCCAGTTGATCAGGTTGTCGATTTCCTTGATCATGTACACATCACTGGTGTCTCCGCCTTCCAGCATCGTGGTCGTCTTCACAGCGTAATCCTGGGAAGCAACGTCCACGTATTCAAGCTTGACGCCGGGATGGGAAGCTTCAAAGGCTTCCTTCTGAGCAATCAGATAAGGGGTGGTGGTGGCGTCCCAGGTCACCACGGTCAGCACCTGGTCTTCAGCCAGGGCAGGCACGGCCAGCAGCGAGATCATCATGATCGCAGCCAGCAGCACAGACAGCATTTTCTTCATAAGAGATCCTCCTCCATTATTATATCCGGGAAATGTTACCGGTTTCACAGCGTGGAGCTTTTTCTCTGTCGCCCTCGTCCTGTTTCGCCGCGCCTTTCCCTGTATTTGTCTAAATATTATTGCTTTTCGCCCTTATTGTCAAGCTTTTTTTGAAAAGAAATGCGGTTTTTCCGAACAACATTCATGTTATCGGTAACATTTTTCTTGCTTTTTACAGTGAATCATGTTAGGATACCGGTGGAGGAATACCATTATGAGCAGAAAAGCCACCATCTATGATATTGCCCGGGAGGCCGGCGTATCAACCGCAACTGTGACACGGGTGGTCCGCAAAGATCCCCATGTAAAGGAATCTACCCGTCTGAAAGTGCAGCAGGTCATCGATGCGCACGCCTATTCGCCCAGCGTCTCCGCCCAGAACCTGGAAGGCGGCCGCAGCCGCACGCTGGCCGTAGTGCTGCCTGTTATCTCCAACCTGTATTTCAACCGGATCTTCGACGCTGCCTATTGGGAAGCGGAAGCGAACGGATGCAGTCTCCGCCTGTTCCAGACGATGGAAAATCAGGCCATCTCGCCTGACATCGTCAGTGAACTGATTCGCTGCCGCATGGACGGCGTGCTGTTCGCGGGCAGCATCTGGTCTGCGGACCGGGACGATCTGAATTCCGCCCTGGAAAAACTCGGCAGATACATGCCCGTCGCCACCATCTGTCCCCCGGATGTTTCCCTGGAATGCATCTGCATTCAGAGCGACCTTGTCAACTGTTCCCGTCTTCCGGTCCGCCATCTCCACACGCTGGGGCATCGGCGCATTGCTTTTCTCGGCGGTTCCATGCACAGCAAGGACACCTCCCGCCGGGGCACCGGTTTTCTGGAGCAGCTCCGGCTGATGGACCTGCCGGATGATCCCGCCTATCACGTGGACGCCGGCTACGATATGGAAAGCGGTGAACGGGCTGTCCTGCGAATGCTCTCCGGGCTCAGCCGGAACCGGTGGCCTACCGCCATTGTAACCTTCAACGACCTGGTTGCCCTGGGCGTCATGAAACAGCTGAAAAAAATGGGACTTTCCCTTCCCGGCGATATGGCGATCATCGGCTGTGACAATCAGTTTTTCTGCGCTTATACAGATCCTTCCCTCACCTCCGTGGATCTCCACCCCGAGGAAATGGCCCGGAGCGCGGTACGGGAACTGCTGCTGGCACGGGAATCCTCTTCCCGTTCCTTTGCCATGATCCGGGAAGCTACGCTGGTCGTCCGCGAAAGCTGCGGCGCTCATCTGGGTTTCCGGAAACTCTGATCAGGGATCACCTGTTTCAATTATGTCAGACGGAGGATTATTGCATGATTACCATCCTTGTTCAGTCATCCGACGGAACTGTGCTTGCTTCCTCGAAACATCCGTCGGAAGCGCTGCTTTCCGTGGACCGGATTTATCAGCCGGGGGATGTCATCCGGATTGCCGGTGCTGCCCATCTCCGCGTACAGATGGATCAGTCTCTCCCTGCCGGAGAAGTTTTTCTCCCGGATCAGCAGATGACCTGGCGCGTTCCCGCCGGAGAGCACAGGCTGGCTTATGCGCCGGGGCTTTTTGACGCTCCGCGGCACATCATCTCTGCCGCGCTTGTTCCTGAACCGGAACGGGCCTGTTCACGGAACCTTTCCTGCAATCCCGCCGATCTGCGGGGCGATACGGACTTTTTCCCCCACTGCACCGCCAATGTGGAAACCCGGAATGAAGCATGTTTCTGTGCCCGCAACGTGATTGACGGTCTCCGTCTGAATACGTTCCACGGAGAATGGCCTTTCCAGAGCTGGGGAATCGGCGCCCGGGAGGATGCCTGGTGCCAGCTGGATCTGGGTCGTCCTGTCATCGCGGAGAGAATGGCGCTGACCCTTCGGGCGGACTTTCCTCATGACGCCTGGTGGACAGCGGGGCATGTCGTTCTGTCCGACGGAAGCGACCTTGCCTTTGAGCTGCAGAAATCCGGGGAGCGCCAGTGGATCAGCCTGGGCGGGCGTACGGTCCGGTGGCTTCGCCTCGAACATCTGGTCAAAAGCAACGATCCCTCCGCGTTTCCCGCGCTGCGGCAATGGGAAGTATTCGGCCGGGACCTGTGAAAAAGCGGCGCCCGGGAATCCGGCCGGATGATATACGCACAAAAAAGAATCCTGCCTCACGGGCAGGATCCGTCTGACGCCGGCGCGGGAACCCCGGCCCTGTACAGATCCAGCATGCCGCGAATCCTGTCCTCCGGTCGGAGCAGGCCGGCAAGCGATTCGCCGCGGCTGGCACGGTCAATCAAAGCTGCGATATAAC
>CAMJTZ010000140.1 GCA_946408865.1 uncultured Clostridia bacterium | reverse complement strand
AAAAGGAAGGCGGCGGATGTACCCTGAATCACGCGGTGCATCATATCGATATGCTGGGCTGGATGATGGGTACACCGCAGCGGGTTACCAGCATCCTGGCCAACACGGCTCATGACAACGCGGAGGTGGAGGACCTTTCCGTTTCCGTGATGGAATATCCGGGTGCCCTGGCAACGGTTACCGCTTCCGTGGTGCACCACGGAGAGGATCAGCAGCTGGTTTTCCAGTGCGAAAAAGCAAAAATTTCCGCGCCGTATGATGTTTTTGCATCCCAGCCGCAGCCCAACGGTTTTCCCCTGAAGGAGCCGGATGAGGGTTTTCGGAAAAAGGCGGATGAATTCATTGCCGCCCTGCCGCCGATTCCCTATGAAATGCACGCAGGCCAGCTGGAAAATGTGCTGACAGCACTGGAAACCGGGGGAGACGTGGCAATTACCGGGGAGGACGGCCGCCGGACGATTGAACTGATTACGGCCATTTATAAAGCGGGAGCAGAGCGGAAAAGCGCAGAACTGCCCCTGAAAAAGGATGATCCTTTTTACACAGTGGAAGGGATCCGGGCGCATGTGCCGCATTTTTATGAGAAAACGGTTTCCGTGATGGAACTGACCGGCGAAATGACGTTCGGTGCAGATTTTAAACAGGGAGGGAAAAAGCAGTGAATGTGTCTGACGGAATGAATTACGCGCCAAAGGGAAAGCCGCAGCCGGTTGTAAAGGGCCGGGAGTTTGTCTTTTCCGCCGTACGGCTGGACCACGGACATATTTACGGGATGTGCAACGGACTGACAGAGGCCGGCGGCACGCTGAAATATGTTTACGATCCGGACAAGAAAAAGGTGGCGGCGTTTCTGAAAGCTTTCCCCCAGGCCCGGGCTGCCAACAGCGAGGAGGAAGCGCTGAACGATCCTGAAACGCAGATGATCGCCGGCGCGGCAGTCACCAGCGAACGGTGCGCCCTCGGCCTGCGGGCGATGGATGCGGGAAAGGATTACTTTACGGACAAGGCGCCGTTCACGACGCTGGAGCAGCTGGCTTCCGCCCGGGAAGCGGTGAAGCGCACCGGAAAGAAATATATGGTGTACTATGCGGAACGCCTGCATGACGAAGGCTCCATCCTGGCAGGATACATCGCGCACTCCGGGGAGATCGGAAAGGTGATTTCCGTGACCGGTTTCGGACCGCACCGCCTGGGTGCGCCGGGACGGCCCGCATGGTTCTTTGAACGGGAGAAATACGGCGGGATTCTTTGCGATATCGGCAGTCATCAGTTTGAACAGTTCCTGTATTACGCGCAGGAGGAAGACGCGACGGTGACGGCCAGCCGGATTGCCAACTTTGCCCATCCGGAGTATCCGGAACTGGAAGATTTCGGCGACGCGCAGCTGACCGGGAAAAACGGGTCCGCCGGCTATTTCCGGCTGGACTGGTTTACGCCGGACGGCCTGCGGACCTGGGGCGACGGCCGGATGTTTATCCTGGGGACCAAAGGCTTTGTGGAGATTCGCAAATATGTCAACCTCGCTTCCGAAAAAGACGGCGGCGGACATGTGTATCTGGTAAACGATCAGGGAGAAAAATATCTGAACGCATCCGGGGCGACAGGATATCCTTTCTTCGGGCAGCTGATTCTGGACTGCCTGAACCGTACGGAGAACGCCATGACCCAGGAGCATGCCTTCAAGGCGGCGGAACTGTGCCTGCTGGCGCAGAAAAACGCGGTCCGGATCGGAGAATAAACCATGACGCAGCGAACGAGGATCCGGCTGGGAATTATCGGCATCGGCAACATGGGCAGCGAACACTGCCGGATGATCCTGGGCGGGGCATGTCCGGAAACGGAGCTGTGCGCCGTGGCGGATCTGCGGCAGGAGCGCCGGGAATGGGCCGGCAGAACCCTGCCGGAAAGTGTACGCGTCTATGCGGACGGCCGGAAACTGATTGTTTCCGGCTGCTGTGACGCGGTGCTGATCGCCGTACCGCATTTTCAGCATGAACCGCTGGCGGTGGCCGCGCTGGAGGCGGGCCTTCATGTGCTGTGTGAAAAACCGGCGGCGGTACAGGCGGACCGGGCGGAGCGGATGATCCGTGCGGCGGAGAAAGCCGGGAAAACCCTGACCTTCATGTTCAACCAGCGCACCAACTGCATCTACCGGGCAATGAAAAAACTGCTGGACAGCGGCGAAATGGGCGTAATGAAGCGGATGAACTGGATCATTACCGACTGGTACCGGACGCAGCGCTACTACGATTCCGGAAGCTGGCGGGCTACCTGGGCCGGGGAAGGCGGCGGCGTGCTGCTGAACCAGTGTCCGCATCAGCTGGATCTGCTGATCTGGCTGTGCGGGATGCCCTGCGCGGTGACTGCCCGGTGCCTGGAGGGAAAATGGCATCATATCGAAGTGGAAGACGACGTGACGGCTTTCCTGGAGTTCCCGAACGGGGCTACAGGGGTTTTTATCGCTTCCACCGGGGAACTGCCCGGAACCAACCGGCTGGAGATCGACTGTGAACGCGGAAAGATTGTCTGCGAAAACGGGCAGGTGAAGGTCTGGCGTCTGGGAGTGAACGAGCGGGAGATCTGTTTTCACAGCGATGACCCGTGGTACCGGGCGGACGTCCGGGAATCCCTGCTGGAAACCGACGGGGAGAATCCGCAGCACGCAGGCGTGATCAACGCCTTTGCGGCACACCTGCTGCGCGGGGAAAAGCCGGTGGCCGGGGCGGAGGACGGACTTCGCGCACTGCAGCTGTCCAATGCCATTCACCTGTCCGGGTGGACCGGCGGGCGGGTTGGGATTCCTGTGTCCGCCGAGGCATTCAACCGGGAACTGGAACGGCGGATTGCCGCTTCCCGGACGCACAAGACGGAAAATATTACCTATGATACGGACCACAGCCGGAGCGGCCGGCAGATGCGCTGAACTGAAGGCTGTGTATCCATACAGAAATCTCTTAACAAGATAAAGAAGATAAAAAATTATCCTAATAGGATAATTTTTTATTGACAAATCTTTTTCCCGGGGATTATACTGCAGAAAAGAGAAACAACTGTACGGAGGAACGGGAATGCGGTACGACGCGGAAAAAGCACGGGAGCGGAACGAAATCGGCGCGCGTCTGACGCAGGCGCGCAGAGCCCTGCGGCTCACGCAGGGGGAACTGGCGAAAGCGCTTGCGCTTCGCGGCGTCCGGGTGCAGACGGCGGCGGTCAGCAAATGGGAAAAAGGGGATTCCGTCCCCGGCGCCTATCAGCTGGCGGCGGTGTGCGACGCGCTGCGGATTCCGCTGTTCGGCGGGGAGGAAAAGCTGAACGAGGAAGGCCGGAAGATGCTGGCGGGCTACAGGGGATACCTGGAAAGCCAGCCGGCGTACTGCAGCCGGCCTGCACACGGGGAGCCTGTGGTGAGGATGAGCGTCAGCACCCTCCCGGCATCCGCCGGATTTGGCGAGGCGCTGGACAACAACATGTTCGAAAGCCGGACATTTCCGGCTTCCTCGGTGCCGCCGGGCGCTTCCTTTGCGGTCCGCGTCAGCGGGGACAGTATGGAGCCGGTTCTGCATGACGGACAGTACGCCTGGGTGGAGGAATGCAGCCGGCTGCTGCCCGGGGACGTCGGTCTGTTTGTGGTGGACGGGGAAGGATTTATCAAGGTCTATGCTGAACAGGAGCCGGAAGGGGACGAGACGGAGAATTTTACGGACAGCGAAGGCATCCGGCACCTCCAGCCGGTGCTGGTTTCCTGCAACAACGCATATGATCCGAAGGTGATCGGTTCCGGAACGGATTTCCGGATTGTCGGCAGGGTGCTGAACGCATAGGGGGCAGCCTGTGCAATACCTCTGCATTGACCTGAAGTCCTTTTATGCCTCGGTGGAATGCGTGGCCCGGGACCTGAACCCGCTGGAAGCGAACCTGCTGGTGGCGGACGAAAGCCGGACAGACAAGACGATCTGCCTGGCGGTTTCCCCGGCGCTCAAGGCGAAGGGTGTTTCATCCCGTCCCCGCCTTTTCGAAGCGAAACAGGCGATCCGGCTGTACGAAGCGGCGCACAAAACGAAGGTGGAATATATTGTGGCGCCGCCGCGGATGGCGGAATACCTGCGGGTATCCGCAAGGGCCTATGAAACCTACCGGAAGTTTCTGGCGGAAAAGGATATTCATGTTTATTCGATTGACGAATGCTTTATCGATCTGACGCCCTACCTTCACCTGTACCGGGCGGAGGCGGAATGCGCCGGAGTTTCTCCGGCGCATTTTCTGGCGATGCGGCTGATCCGTGCCGTGCTGGCGGAGACAGGAATCACCGCGACGGCCGGAATCGGGACGAACCTGTATCTGGCCAAGGTAGGCATGGATATCGTGGCCAAAAAAGCGAAACCGGACCGGGACGGCGTGCGGATCGCGGAACTCGGGGAAGAGGATTACCGGCTCCTTTTGTGGAAGCACCGGCCGCTGACGGATTTCTGGCAGCTCGGGCCGGGAACGGCGCGGCGCCTGATAAATCACGGTATGCAGACGATGGGGGACATCGCAGCCATGGCCCTGGCGAACCCGGAAGGGCTGTACCGCCTGTTCGGCGTGAACGCGGAGATCCTGATGGATCACGCCTGGGGCGTGGAACCGGTGCGGATGAGCGATATCAAGTCGTACAGGCCGTCGACGCGCAGTTTTTCCACCGGACAGGTGCTGCCCCGGCCGTACCGGTTTGAGGAATCGCTGCTGGTCTTCCGGGAAATGGCGGAGCAGGCTGTAATCCGGCTGGTGGCGAAACGGATGCGGATTTCCACGGCAATGTGGTGGATCAGTTTTGATCCGGCCAGCCTGGACGAAAACCCGGGATACAGGGGGCCGGTATGCCTGGATTTTTACGGACGGATGCATCCGGTGCACGCGGGCGGAACGGTACGTTTCCGGCCGGAGACGAACAGTCGCACGGTGATCCTGGAGGCGCTGGACCGGGCGTTCCGGGAAAAGGTGGATCCCGGCCTGCTGGTGCGCCGGATCGGGCTGGCGCTGACGGATCCCCGGGAGGAAGACAGCGCGATACAGACGGATATGTTCACGGATCCCGGAGAACTGGGCCGGGAACGGTCCCTGCAGGAAGCATTGATGGAAGTGCAGGGCCGCTTCGGCAGCAATGTTCTGGTGCGCGGGATGAACCTCCTGGACGGCGCCACGGCAATGGAACGAAACGGACAAATCGGGGGGCACAGGGCCGGCGACCCGCAGTGCGGGAAAATTCGCCGGACCTGTGCTCAACCGAAACGAGCGAGCTCCCCGGTGGG
>CAMJTZ010000139.1 GCA_946408865.1 uncultured Clostridia bacterium | reverse complement strand
TCGGGGAAGTGGGTTCCGGGGCTTTCGTCGCCCTGAAGTGCTTTGGCCGCCGGCGGCCTGGAGAATATCCCTGAAAGGAATGAAAAGCATTGAAGGAAACGGTGATTCGCCCCTGGAAGCCGGAAGATCTTCCCGCGCTTCGGGAGATCTGGAAGGCGGGATTTCACGATCCGGAGGAAGACATTGACGCCTTTTACAGGCTCTTTCTGCGGGAGGACGGCTGCCTGGTCGCGGAGACGGAAGGGAAGCCCGTATCGGCGGAATACATCGTTTCCGGTGTATATCACCTGCCGGATGGGAAGACGCCGGTTTCAACCAGTTATCTGTACGCGCTTTCCACCCTGCCGGAATACCGCGGATGCCGGATTGGCCTGAAGCTTCAAAGCGCGGCGCTGGATCAGGCGCTGTCGGTTTCGGACAGCGCGACGCTGGTGCCGTCAGAGCCGTCCCTGATACCGGTTTATTTGCGGGAACGCCGTTTCAGGCCGCTGAGCAGGCTGCGGGAGGCCAGGGTTACAAAGGAAAGCCTTCCGGATTCTTCACCGCTGGAGGCGGCGCGTCTGACCGCGGCGGCCTACGCGAAGCTGCGGGAGACGGCGCTTACAGGGCTTCCTCATTCTGTTTATCCGCAGACATGGTATGAACTGTCAGAAACGTACGGCACGTCCTACTGGCGGGCCGGCCGGGCGCTGATGGCGGCTTACGTTCAGGACAGGCGCTGTGTTGTCAGCGAGCTGCTTGCCTGCGGTGAAGACTGGAAAGAGGCGCTGATCCCGATGACGGAAAGAATTCCCGCATCGGTTTACCTGGTTCGCACGCCGCTGTTTCAGAACGGTCCGGGAGAGGAAAGAGTGTTTTCCCTCGGGAGCTTCCGGGCGGCGGATCAGATTATCCCCCAGGATTTCTGGTTTCCTTTTTCGCTGGAATAAACCGACGGAAAAGAAAAAATGATTTAGAGAGTGAGAAGCTGAATATGCTGTTTCGTCCTTTGGAGCTGTCGGACCGGGCCTGGATTGAAAAATGCAGAAATGCCGATGTTCAACCTTTTTCCGCACTGACATTTCCGTCTCTGCTGACCTGGGCGGAGACCTACGGGATGACGATTGGCGGGGATGAAGACTTTTATGTCATCCGAAGCCAGCATGATAAGGCATATTATATGCCATGCGGCCGGGAGGACAAATGCGCGGCGTTTATGGAAGAAACGGCCCGGACGGAGCGTCCTGCCCGTTTTGTGTACGCGACGGAGACGCAGGCGGAGGCGCTGGAGAAGAGAGGATGGAAACATCTGTACCGGGCGGATCTGAGCGAGTATATCCTTTCCACCCCCGCGCTGGCTCTGAGTCCGGGGTTCCCCGTGACCCACAGCTTCCGATACAAGTGCAGGCATTTCAGCAAAATCAGCCCATACACGGTCAGGGAAATCTCCTTCGAGGATGAGCCCCGCCTTCGGAAAATCGCGGCGGACGCCGCGCTGCCGTCCGCACCTGTCGGGCCGGGAGACGAGCTGGTGCTTTCCTTTGAACTGAGCCATCTGCGCGAACTGGGCTTCCGGGGCGTGCTGGTAGAGACCGAGGAAGGACCTGCAGCGTTTTTTCTTGGCTATGAACGCGATCCGAAAATCTTTACCCTGACCATGTTCCGGCGGGAGGAGCTGATCTCCCCGGATGTGACCGCCGTCTGTATTCATGAATTTGCCAAAGTCCTGCTGCCTCAGTATCCGCTGATCGATATCGAGGAGGATCTGGGGCTGGACGGTCTGCGGAGGGAAAAGACGCTGCTTTCTCCTGTTGATCTGCTGAAAGTATATGAGGTGCTGAAATGACCTGGAAAAAAACCAGCGAGAAATGGGTCATCCCCCGCAATATGCTGTTGCGGGTGCTGATCCCCACCCTGATTTCCTCGGCGGCGCTGTCGCTGTCCAATATCGCGGACGCAGTGACGGTGGGGCAGCGGCTGGGAGAAAAGGCGCTCGCGGCCATCGGAATCGTGACGCCCATATACCTGTTTTATAACGTGATCGCCCTGAGCTTCGGCATTGGGGGCTCCATCGTGCACGCAAAGCTGTGCGCCAGGCGGGAGGAGCTGCTGACGCCGGCGCTTTTCCGGAAGATTGCTTTCTGGACGGGGGGGATTTCTCTTTTCCTGATCCTGGCAGGAAATCTTTTTCCTGACTTCCTGCTCAGGCTTCTGGCGGCCAGCGAGGAGGATCCGGAGCTTTGGACGATGTGCAGGCAGTACGCGCGTCCGCTGCTGACAGCCAGCCCGATTCTGCTTTTCAGCTATATGCTGTATTACTTTGTTCAGAACGACGACGACCCCCGGCGCGCGGCTCAGGCGATGACGGCCGGAGGCATTCTGGACGTCGTGCTGAATATCCTGTTTGTTCTGGTCGCGGGATGGGGCGTACGGGGGGCGGCCCTGGCGACCATCACGGCCCAGGCGGTCAGCCTGGGTATTCTGACCGTTCATTTCTTCAGCGCAAAAGGCACCCTCCATTTCCGCGTCATTTTCGGCGTGAAAGACGACCGCCCGCAGGAGACAAGAAGGTATTTCCGGATTTCCTTCCGGACGGGGTTTGCCTCATCCATCGGCTATGTGTTCCAGTTCTGCTCCCAGCTGCTGATGAACCATCTGCTGATGTGGGCGGGAGCCAGGGAGCTGATTCCCGGAACGCTGTATGTGGCTGTATATGATCTGATTCTGAATATCAGCTATCTTGCCATGCCCGTCTATTCCGCCATCGGGGACGCCATGCAGCCCGCGGTCGCCACGTTTTCGGCGGAGAGGGACCAGGAAAGCCTGCACATGGTCGAAAAGATGAGCCTGCAGCTCGGAATTGCGCTTGGAACGCTGGTGGCTGCCGTGCTGGCGATTCTGGCGAGACCCGCGGCGCTGTTTTTCGGCTTCCGGGAGGAGACCCAGCTGGCCGTGGCGGTTCCGGCGATACGCATCTTTCTGATATCCGCTCCGCTAACAGGCATCCTGTCGATTCTTCTGCGGTATTGTCAGGCCCGGGGGGAAACATGGTATACCTTCATCGCCACCGCGCTCCGGGAGGCGGTCTGCCTGATCCCCTTCACGCTTTTCTTCGGACTCCTGGATCCGGCCAGGATCTGGTGGGTGTTCCCGCTGACCGCCGCGCTGTCGCTTCTGATTTTCCAGCTGTTTCTGTGGACGCGGAAAATGAAGGACACCTTCAAAAACGTACGGGCCTGCCGGATCGTGATGACGAACAACAACCGCGAACTCGCGACCGCGCTGGCGCAGGTGGAGGAATTCTGCGATGAGAACCGCATTCCGCCGGGCAAGGCCGCGCAGATTCAGCTGGGCGTGGAGGAACTGTGCGCGGTCACGATGCAGAAGGCCTTTACCGGCAGGAAGGACGAGTATATTCAGATTGTGCTGGTGATTGAACCCGGCCCGCAGTATGTGCTGCATATCCGGGACAGCGCGCCTTTCTTCAATCCGCTGGACCTGCGGATGGAGAAGGCCCAGAAGGACATGGAGGCATCGATCATGGATTCCATCGGCGTCATGATGGTGCGCCGCCAGAGCAAATTCATCTATTACCGGAACTATCAGGGTTTCAACACCATGACCGTGGTTTACGAATAGGACTGAGAGGAGCAGAAAACCATGAAACAAAAAAGAAGACAGTCTGTCTCCCATCGGGTGAATGGCCTTCTCCTGTTTCTGGTGCTGGCAATCGCCGGGGGTCTGATTGCCATTGCGTACTGGGCGAACACGTCTCAGGTGGATGAGTTTTATCGGGTGGAAACCGTAGAAACAGCCGCCACGGTGTCTTCCCTGCTGAACGGAGACCGGATCGGAGCCCTGAGAGACTTCCTCAGCACGCCGGAATATCAGGAAATCCGAAACCGGGCCGAAGAGGCGGAAGACGAACAGATGATTGAGGACTGTCTGGCGGAAAACGGCTGGCTCGAAGAAGTGCAGTCCCTTCGGAAAACCATGTCCAAGCTGCGTGACCTGCAGGATGCGAAATACATATACATGCTGCATATGCCGGCGGACAGGCATGAGAGCATGTACGTTCTTGATCCGGATGAGCCGCTGTGGATCATGGGCCTCGTCGAGGCGGACGCGGAGGGCTTTGAGAGGAAAACCGATAACGAGCGGATTGAACCGACGGTCAGCATGACCGATTTCGGCTGGCTCTCTTCCGGGTATGAGCCTGTGCTGAACAGCGCCGGGGAACCGGTCGCCTGCGTGGGCGTGGACATTGATATGACAAAGGTCATGAGAGACCGCAACGCCTTCCTGATCCGGCTTCTGACCTATGCCATCATCCTGGGACTCACAGCCAGCGTGCTGGTCATGTATCTGATGTCCCGGACCGTAACCAAACCGATCTCGATGCTTTCGAAGGCGGTGGGAGAGTTCGGCAGCCATGGGGGAAAGATCACCAGCGGGGATGTGATTAATCTTCCCATTCACACGAGGGACGAAATCGGCCTGCTCTATCAGGAAACCCGGGAAATGGAGATCCGCCTGATTGATTATATGGACAATCTGGCCACCGTAACCGCGGAGAAGGAACGGATCGGGGCGGAGCTCAATGTGGCCACCCAGATCCAGGCGGATATGCTGCCCCGTATTTTCCCGGCTTTCCCCGACAGGAAAGAAATCGATATTTACGCCACCATGACCCCGGCCAAGGAAGTGGGCGGCGACTTCTACGATTTCTTCCTGATTGATGAAAACCATTTAGGCCTCGTCATGGCAGACGTATCCGGCAAGGGCGTACCGGCTGCACTGTTCATGGTAATTGCCAAGACGCTTATCAAGAACCGGGCGCTGATGGGCGGCGGACCTGCCGAGATCCTGAGTTATGTAAATGAACAGCTCTGTGAGGGAAACGATGCGGAACTGTTTGTAACCGTATGGTTTGCAATCCTTGACATGACCACAGGCAAAGGCCTGGCCGCCAACGCCGGACATGAACATCCCGCACTGCGGCGGGCAGGCGGAGAATATGAGCTGGTGATCTACCGTCATTCTCCCGCTGTGGCAACCATGAAGGGAATGCGCTTCAGGGAACATGAATTCGAACTGCACCCGGGCGACAGCCTGTTTGTCTATACGGACGGAGTGGCCGAGGCTACCAACGCCCACGACGAGCTGTTCGGCAATGAACGAATGCTGGAAGCGCTGAATGAAGATCCGGATGCAACTCCTGAAAAACTACTGCCCACGGTCCGGAAGCATATTGACAGGTTTGTCGGCGATGCGCCGCAATTTGACGACATTACCATGCTGGGATTGCTGTATAAAGGT
>CAMJTZ010000138.1 GCA_946408865.1 uncultured Clostridia bacterium | reverse complement strand
GTACTGCCAGGGAGCGCAGCCGAGCGCCATCAGCAAATACACCTGGTGCAGGCGCTTCGAGGGAATGGGCGAGGAATAAGGACGGGCAGGCGATCCCGCGGGAAGAATGGAGGAACGGAGACAGATGGAAGCATTGATTCCGAAATGGCACCGGGAGCTGGAACTGTTCAGCGCGGTCAAACCGCTGCTGATTCTGGAGGGAAATATTACGGACCAGTACCGTTATCCGGCGGACGGTTCCGTGCGGCAGGACGAAATAATCTCGCTGAGCCGCTACCTGCAGGCCTATTTCCAGGACGAGGGATACGACCAGGTCATTTTTTACAGCAATCTGCTGGGCTTTGTGAGCCCGTTTGATCCGTCCATGCTGGAACGTTACGCGGCGCTGACCGGATCGGAGATCAAGAACGGCGCGATTCCCGCGGAATTCAAGGGAAACGGCGCGGAGACGGCGCCGAACGTGATCCGCCGCGCCATGAGCCAGCAGAAGGCGGCCACCGTGATCATCCTGGAGATGGCGAGCCACTATATCACCACGCCCGAACGTATGGATCAGCAGGACGTGAACAGCTTCAATATTCTGATGCAGAGCGCCCTGAGCGCCAACTGGGTGCGCACCGCGCACGGGAAAAAACAGAATCTGCTGATCCTGCTGGTGAACAAGCTGAACGACCTGCCGGCATGGTTCTATCTGAACAATCCGGTCTGCAAGATCCTGCAGCTGGAAGCGCCGGACCGGGAAGAGCGCAAGCGCATGATGACCGGGACGAACTTCGCTTCCTTCTTCTCCGGCACGGTATACCGCCGCGACATGCCCTACTATACGGAGCATGAGGACGAACTGGAACGGATCAAGGAAAAGTTTGTCGGTCTGACAGAGGGGATGACCTTCACCGAGCTGGACGAAATGCGCATGCTCTGCAAGCGTGAGGAAATGCCGATCCGGGACCTGTGCAAGGTGGTGGATCTGTACAAATACGGCATCAAGGAAAACCCCTGGAGCACGCTGAGCGTCAAGAGCCTGAAAACCGCGAAGGCAGACTTCGAAAAACGGATCAAGGGCCAGGATACCGCGCTGGAACGCACGCTGGACGTTGTCAAGCGCGCGGTCACCGGCATGAACGGCCTGAACTCCTCCTCCACGGGAAAGCCGAAGGGCGTGCTGTTCTTCGCGGGGCCGACAGGCACCGGAAAGACCGAGACTGCCAAAGCGCTGGCCGAGAAGCTTTTCGGTGACGAGAGCACCTGTATCCGGTTCGACATGAGCGAATACGGCCAGAGCCACTCGGACCAGAAGCTGATGGGCGCGCCTCCAGGATACGTCGGATACGAAGCGGGCGGCCAGCTGACGAACGCCGTGAAGAAGAATCCCTTCTGCATCCTGCTCTTTGACGAGATTGAGAAGGCGCATTCCACGATTCTGGACAAGTTTCTCCAGATCCTTGAGGACGGCCGGATGACGGACGGACAGGGAAATACCGTTTATTTCTCCGAGACGATCATCATCTTCACCAGCAACCTGGGCATCTACGTGAAGGACGCCCTCGGAAACCGCCAGCCGAACGTGACCATGGATATGGAGTACAGTGAGGTACAGACCCGCGTCCGCGCAGCGATTGAGGACTATTTCAAGCTGGAACTGGGCCGACCGGAAATCCTGAACCGTATCGGCGAAAACATTGTTGTTTTCGACTACATCCGCAAGGAAGCGGCGGACCTGATCCTGAAGAGCCAGGTGAACAAGATTACCGCCAAGCTTCGGGAGCAGAAAAATATTGAAATCTCCATCGAGGACTTTGCCTACAAAAGTCTCGAGGAAGCAGCAACCTTTGACCTGTCCAACGGCGGCCGGGGCATCGGCAACCAGGTAGAGAGCCTGGTGATCAACCCGCTGAGCCGGTGGCTCTTTGACCACGAGATTACGGAGAACGCAAAGATCGTCATCGAGGGATTTGAAACGGCTGCCAATCCGCCGAGCATACGCTGCCGTATTGAGGAAGGAGGGAAGGAGGCATGAGCGAGGCCAATACCGAGGAACTGCTGAAAAAAATGCGGGCGATCGCCTCCGACCTGTGGCGTGAATCGCCGGACGTAGCGGCACAGCCGAAGCCGAAAGCGGAAAAGCCGGCGCGCGTCGTCGTTAAGACTCCGGAGATCGGTATCGACAATCTGTGGATGACAGCGGACGAGACCATCGACTGGACAGACGCGCTGGGGCACGAATATCCTACAGACGGACTGACAAACCTGCGTCTCTGGGCGTTTTACCACAGCCAGGCGGAAGCGGTGCTTTCCGGCGATACCAAAGCCTACGCGGAAGTGCTGAGAAAGGCGAACCCGCTGGGAGAACTGACCGCCTTCGCAGACGGCATCAGCATGCGGGCGCCGGATGGAGACCGGGTTGAGGCCCAGTTTACCTGCAAGCCGGAATGCCTCGAGGCGGACGGGAAGAAATACCTGAGCGCCATGGGCGTACGAATTGCCCGGGATCTGCTGGCCTGCCTGCCGGTGAGCGAGGTTGGCGTGAAGGCCGTTCGGGACGGAAATACCGTTATGGACGTAACTTACCGCCGCGAAGCGCTGCTGCACCGGAATTTCAGCTTCCTCGATCCCGTGAAGCTGACAGAGGAGTGCGGCGCGGCATTCTGATCCACTGTCATAAACCAATAATAATACGGCCTGTCCCGCTGCGGACAGGCCGTTTCAGCAGCTTCCGGAGTTTTTTATTTTTCTGCTGTGGCGAAATAAATCAGGTCCCACAGGTCCCGGCCCTGGGCACGGCTCTTCAGATTCACTTTGCCGTTGCTGCCGGCGCCGGGGAAGTAGAGCACGGAGGAAACGCCGCCGTCCAGGTTGTAGGCGAACTGCACGCCCCTGGAAACCAGGTAATCCGCAAACTCAGGCAGGGAAAGGCCGCGGTTGCCGCCGATGGCGCCGGCGCTGGCAGCAATCAGGTAATGCAGCGGGCCGACCTGACACAGAGCGACGCGCTGCGCGTCCTTCAGCGCGCGCATATCCATCCAGCTTCCGCCGAGGGCGGGTTCCCGGTCCGCACCCTGATAGTCGTAGACTGCTTCACCGTTCTCCACGAGGATCGGGCCGAAGGAGAAGATATCCATGACTTTTTTTCCTTCGAAACTATAGGGATCGTCCAGGTCTCCGGGCTTCGCGGCGTGGATCCCGTGGAAATTCCCCCAGGCATCCACGATCAGGAGGTCCATCTTATACTTTTCCTTGTCATCCAGGGCGCTTTTGATCAGCTTTCCCTGGCGGAAGACCATGCCGAAACCGTTCTTTTCATTCCGGCTGTTGGCGCCCCAGGAATCCCCGTTCACAGCGACCACGGCATTCAGCCGCTTTGCCAGGGTGACGATTTTGCCGGTGCGCTTGGTGCTGACGAAGTCAAAATTGTCGTCAAAGGAAGCTGTGCGCAGCTGGGAAGGATCGGACACCGTTACATCCGCCACCCAGATATCGGTATGGTTCCAGCTGCCGTCCGGTCCCTTGTACACATCCGTGTAAACGGTGGCGCGGATCGTGCTGTCCTCATAGGTATGGACCATATTGCCGTTCGCGTCCTTCGTACGGGAAATGGCGGAGTCCTTCAGCGCCGGGCCGGGCGTAAAATCGACGGGAAGCGCGTAGGCCGGCAGATCCGGCACATCCTCAACCTCCACGCTGTCCGCCGTCACGGCGGCGGGGAGAAGCAGGAGCGCGAGGAGCGCGGAGAGCAGACGCAGAGACAGACGGTTTCCTTTGATTTGCTTCATATACGGAATACTCCTTGTTCAGCCGCAACGGGCTGTTTTTCACGGTAAAGGGCCGTTTCAATTATAGAAAAAGCCCCTTCTTCTTGTCAAACGAATCAGGCGTCCTTTTTCTTCCGGGACGGGATGGGTATTTCATCCCAGTGCTTCTTCCGGATCAGGGCCGCTGTGCCCAGCACGATCGCGGCGCCCAGGGCGCAGAGGATCAGTACGGCAGCAAAGGCCTTTCCGTCCAGCGGGACAAGCTCGAAAAGACTGCCCGCGATCAGCACCGCCAGCACAAAGGCAGCGGCCATCGCGGCCAGCAGGATCCTCCGGTTCCGGTTCAGCGGCATGCAGGTGCGCAGCAGCACAAGAAAACCGACAAACCAGGCGACCATTGTCGCGACGGTACTGCACATTTCCTTTGTCCAGCCGAACTGGACGAGGATCATTGCCAGCGCGCCGCACAGCGTGACCGCCGCGCCGCCGGGCAGCGCCCGCATCAGCACCGTACGCAGGAAGCTGCCGCGGATCCGCTCATGGCAGGGTTCGAGGGCCAGGAAGAAGCCGGGGATGCCCACCGTGAGACTGGAAATGAGGGTCAGGTGAATCGGATGGAAAGGATAGGACGCGGGCAGCAGCAGCGTCAGGATGCTGAGGAAGAAGCTGAACAGCGTCTTGGTCAGGAACAGGCTGGCGGCCCGGGTAATGTTGTTGATCACGCGCCGTCCTTCGAGCACGATCTCGGGCATGACGCTGAAATCAGAATCCAGCAGCGTCAGCTGCGCGGCATGGCGGGCAGCGTCCGCTCCGCCGGCCATGGCGATGGAGCAGTCCGCCGTTTTCAGGGCGGGAATATCGTTCACCCCGTCGCCGGTCATGGCCACATTGTGGCCTTTAGCTTTCAGGGCGGTAACAAGCTCCTTTTTCTGCACCGGGGAAACACGGCCGAAAACGGTATACCGCTCGCAGGCGTCCGCAATGGCTTCCGGCGTATCCAGCGTGCGGGCGTCGACCGCGCGGTCCCAGCCTTCCAGGCCTGCCTCGCGCGCAATGACCGATACTGTGTGCGGATTGTCACCGGAGATGACCTTGCACTCAACGCCCTGCTCGCGGAAGTACCGCAGGGTCTGCTGCGCGCCGGGACGGATCCTGTCCGTCAGGGCGACAATACCGATGATCTCCGTCACCGGCGGAAGATTCTCCGCGGAGACGATCCCGCGGGCGCCGGCCAGCACCAGGATGCGTTTGCCTTCCGCCGCAAGGGTTTCGATCCGGGCACGGAGCGCCGCCGGGCAGGCGTCGCCCAGCACGTATTCCGGCGCGCCGAAGATCAGCGCGGTGCCGTCCGTGAAGGTGGCGGCGGATTTCTTGCGCTCCGATGAGAAGGGGAGAACCGCCTTGGGTTTTTCCGTTCCGGGCGTTATGGCGGCGCGGAGGGTGTCGAGCGTCGGCGTGTGGTCGTCAAATACGCCGAGGAAGCGGCTGAGCGCCCGGCGCGTCTCCTCTTCCGTTCGGTCCGCGCCCTCGATCAGGGACAGTTCCATTTCGCCGCTGGTGATGGTGCCGGTTTTATCCAGACAGAGGATATCCGCCCGGGCAAGCGTTTC
>CAMJTZ010000137.1 GCA_946408865.1 uncultured Clostridia bacterium | reverse complement strand
AAGCTCCATCCTTCGCATCCACCGGGGTGCGGCAGACTTCGCCGTCCGCCAGCAGGAGGAGGCGGATCGTTTCAGGCCGCAGACCCAGCGCATTGTCGTTGTCTTCCCAGACAACGGTTGCGGTAAAGGACGTGGTAGCCGGCACATGCGTGTAGGTGACCGTTACGACTTCCTTGCCGACGATTTTACTTTCATATCCTTCGAATTCTTCTTCGATTTGCCATTCGGAGTCCGGTCTCACCGTCCGCACTGCGGTCCAGCTGTTCTCTTCGCTGAGCCGTACCGTTTCGCCGTCGATGAAGGCATTAACGTATGCGGGACGAAGACCGTCGTAGTTATCCTGGTCATTCCATTCGACCACAATGGCCCGGCTGACCGGATCCGCTTCCTCGGCGAAGGCGGTCACAGCCATGCAGCCGGCCAGCATCGCCAGGACGCACAGGACGGAAAGAATTCGCTGCAGCCTTGATTTCATGTGTTCTTCTCCCCTCTGGTATTTATCGGTCCGGAATCGTTCTTTCCGGAACAGGATAAGCCAACCAAACGTATACCCGGTTACAGGTATACTTATACAGGTTTGATTATAGTGTAATGGAGCGGAAAAAGCAAGCCAAAAAGGATCGATTTCATCCGATCCGGTCAATTTTCTTCCGGAACATCCCCGGTTTTCTGTTGTTGACAATTATTTCCATTCTGTATTTTTTCTGTTTCACTCTTCCAGGACGATTTCCGGAATCCATTCCGCGCGCAGGTACTCCGACCGCGCCTGCAGGAAGCGGCGGATATATTCCACGTTTTCCGCCAGATTTTTCCCGGTGGCGATGTTGAAAAGACTCCTGCGCAGTTCCGGATACTTCGTATAGTTCATCTCCGCGCTCTCCGCGATCCTTGCCGCGTACTCGTCCAGGGAAAGCAGTTTTCCGGCGGGATCCTTCTGATTTCCGAACAGCACCTGCAGGCCGGGGAAGAAAAGCTGGCCGTAAAGAACCTTCACCCGTTCCAGGAAGGCTGCCTGGCGGTACAGCGCGGGCCACCAGAGGGAAAGCCGGGCGGAACCCGCGACGAAAAGGCCCTCCGTGCGCGCAATCCGCTCCGCGTTGTCGTCCCGGGCGTAGCCGGCCATGCAGTTGTCCAGGTCCCAGACCGGGCCCGCGAAGATTTTCGCGGATTTCGCGTCCTCCGGCTTGTACATGTATTCCGAGGAGGAATTGGAATCGTAGTTTTTCAGCAGTTCGTTGAGAATATATTTCTTTGCGAAGCTGTCGAGATCCAGAAGATCGGTGAAATGCTTTCCGGTGGACGGGTCCCGCCCGTCCGGCGCGAAAACAGCGTTTTCCATGCGCTGAATCAGGGCGGAAATATAGCTCATCTGCGCCCAGGAGGCGTATTCCGGGCTTTTCACGACGATATTGATACCCCGCTTCGTCTGGTACGCGCTTTCGCTCTCCACATAGCGGCTGTCCAGCTTTGCCTCATACTCGAGAATATAGCCGCCGGTGATATCCTCCGGATCGTTGGGGATATCGTAATATTTGAAGGCGCCGGCTGTCGGCTCAGCGGCGCCCCGGCGGGCGAATGTCTCCGGTTTCCGGTCGTTGCAGTCCTCCGTGGCCTGCTCCAGGTCGGCGATATCCACCCGGTCGTCGTCCGGCTCGATCTTTTCCATCAGAAGATAGAGGCCGTGGTATTCGTGATTGATATACAGCTCGCACTGCGTATGCTCCGGCGTATAGGCCAGGCCGGTGAAGGCGGCCAGATCGAAGCCGATCTCCTCCCGCAGGAAGCTCCGGTCGATCCAGCTTCCGCGCAGGATCCATTTCTTCGCCCTGCCCATGCCGAGAAGGCTTGTTCCGTTTTCCAACTTGAACTGATAGGTTTTCTTCGGATAGACAGCGGTGCCGTTGCCCCGGAGTTTCAGATGGTCCAGACAGCCGTCATAGATGGTTTCGCCGCTGCCGTTGAGCAGGAGCAGGCTTCCCGGCTCCTTGTTCTTCTTGCTGTGCCAGATCCGGTCCAGGTTCCCCGACTCCGTCGTGATATACACGGCGGGCAGGCCGGGGCTGCCCCGCATGACGGTCAGCTTTGCTTCCTTTCCGCCGACGGTCAGCGTGTTCTCCGCGCGCAGTTTTCCGGCGCTGTCCCCGCTTTCCGTCCTTTCTCCGTTCAGGAGCAGTGCCTTCCCCTGCGCGATGCCGATCCGGACGTCTTCCTTCTCCAGGCTGCCGGGAAGATAAAGGATATATCCGTCCTTTGTCTTCTCCGCCCGGATGGCGTCCACAGCGTATTCCCCGCTCCGCGATACCCAGAGGAGGGGCGCTTCCGCCAGGGCGGATCCGGCGAGCAGCAGAAATAGCAGCAGGACGCATAGCCGGATGGTCTGTTTCCTTTTCATTCCTGTACGTCCCCGCCGCTGCGCAGGCGGCGTTTTTTCATTTTCTCCTGCGGGCTCTCCGGGATCACCGGCGCCTTTAAGGTTTCCTGCGCGCCTTCCTCGATCCAGTGACGCGTTTCCGTCTCCCAGGTCCGGGCGGAGATGATGTAGCGCGGGCGGTGTTTCGTCTCGAGATAGGTCTTTCCGATATACTGGCCCAGAACGCCCAGGCTGATCAGCTGAATGCCGCCCAGCAGGCAGATAATGCAGATCGTCGAGGTCCAGCCGGCGACAGTGTTGCCGAGACAGGCCTGAACGATGGCCCAGATCATGAGGATCAGGCCGACAATGCTGAAGCCAATGCCGAAGGTGGTGATCAGGGTGATCGGCTTCACGCTCAGGCTCGTGATGCCGTTGAAGGCCAGGGCGATCATCTTGCGCAGGGGATAATGGCTCTCCCCGGCCAGACGCGCCCGGCGCTCGTAATACACCGTGTCGGACGGAAAGCCCACCAGCGGCACCATGCCGCGCAGGAAGATATTCACTTCCTCAAAGTCCGC
This sequence comes from uncultured Clostridia bacterium, assembly GCA_946408865.1. Next base: position 2,449 of record CAMJTZ010000137.1, on the reverse strand, counting down.
GAAGTGCTGCAGCACCTTCGCGCTGATCAGGCGGTAATCCGCGTGGTTGTAGACGACCTCCGCGCCCATGAAGCGCATCAGGCGATAGAAGCCCTGGGCAGTCGTCCGCTTAAACCAGGTATCTGTTTTCCGCTCGGTGCGCACGCCGTAGACGACTTCCGCCCCGGCAAGGTATTTGTCGACCATTTCGTTCATCGCGTCCAGGTCGTCCTGCCCGTCGCAGTCGATGGAGATCGTGATGTCGCAGCGGTCCTTGGCTTCCATCAGGCCGGCCAGCACGGCGTTCTGGTGCCCCCGGTTCCGGCTCTGGCAGATGCCGAGACATTCCGGATGCCCGGCGGCCAGCTCCCGGATGATTTCCCAGGTGCGGTCCTTCGATCCGTCGTTCACAAACAGCACGCGGCTGTTTTTGCTGATCTTTTCCGCCTCCGCCAGCTCCCGCAGTTTCCGGATGAAAAGGGGCGCGGTCATCGGCAGCACCTGCTCCTCGTTGTAGCAGGGCACCACGATCCAGAGTACAGGTCTCGCTTCCATATATTGCAGTTCCTTCCGAAATCATGACTGTCCGTTGCAGTCAATTGCTGAAAACATCGTAGCCGGTTTACCTAAAATATACTGAAAGCCAGGGGCGGAAAACCGGCCGCCGGCCCCTGCTATTATACTTGCCGCGGCCCGCTCTTTCAACCCGGCTCCCTTGCCTTCCGGGTTTTTCGGGTGTATACTCTTGCAGAATACACCGGGAAAGAAGAGAAACAGATGTTTTCAGGCTTCCGACGCAAAATGACCCGTACGAACCGCCGGTCCGTCAGTATCAGCCGGATCATGGCGATCACGTTTGTCGGGATCATTGCCGTGGGAACAGTCGTTCTTTGCCTTCCGGCCGCTTCCCGCACCGGGAAATCCGCCGGATTCCTGAACGCGTGGTTCACCGCCACCTCCGCCACCTGCGTGACGGGGCTGGTCATGGGCGATACCTATACGATGTGGACGCCCCTGGGCCAGGCCGCAATCCTGCTTATGATCCAGATCGGCGGCCTCGGCTTCATGTCCGCCGCTTCCCTTGCCTATTTCACCCTGCGCAAACGCATCGGTCTCCGGTCGCAGATGGTGATGGCCGAAGCCATCGGCGCCAGCGGGCTGAACGACATCCCGGCCCACCAGAAGCGGCTGATGGTCCGCGCTTTCTCGATCGAAGGGATCGGCGCTCTGCTGCTGACGATCCGCTTCGCCTTTGACTATCCGATCCTGACCGCGCTGCGCCTGGGCGTATTCCATTCCGTTTCCGCCTTCTGCAACGCCGGGTTCGATATCCTCGGCTTCCGGACGCCGGGCGCCAGCCTTATGCAGTATCATACGGATCCCTTTATCTGCCTGATTCTCTGCGCGCTGATCATCCTGGGCGGACTGGGCTTCCTCGTGTGGGACGAGCTGCTGCGCGAGCGCAATCCGCACCGGTGGACGGTCTACACCAAGCTGGTGGTGAGCACGACCGCGGTGCTGATCCTCTTCGGCATGGTCACCACCTGCGTTCTCGAGTGGGACAATCCGCACACCCTGGGCCCGCTCTCCTGGATCCAGAAGCTCATTGCCGCCCTCTTCCAGTCCGTCACCCTGCGCACCGCGGGCTTTGCCGGTCTCGACCAGGGGCTGCTGACGCCGGCCTCCAAGGGCATCGCCATTTTCCTGATGCTCATCGGCGGCTCCTCCGGCTCCACCGCCGGCGGCCTGAAGACGGTGACCTTCGTCGTGCTCCTCATGTTCATCTGGAACCGGGTGCGCGGCCGCTACACCGTCAGCGTCTTCCACAGAACCATCGCCGACAGCCATGTGCTCAACGCCCTTACGATCTTCCTGATCATGGTGCTCCTGAGCTTCTTCGGCGGAACGTTCATCTGCGCGACAACGCCGGTCCCCTTCTCCGACGGGCTGTATGAGGCGGTTTCCGCCCTCGGAACGGTCGGGCTTTCCACCGGCATCACGGCAGCCCTGCGGCCTGCCGCGAAGGTGATGATTATCCTGTTCATGTATTTCGGCCGGGTCGGCGTGCTGACGATCAGCTTCGGCTTCCTGAAGAAGAAGCCCGCCGGCGAGAAGTATAAATTTGCGAATACCGATCTGCTGATCGGATAAACAGGAGGTTCTCCCGATGAAATCCTACATTGTGATCGGCCTGGGGCGCTTCGGCGCCGAACTCGCCACCAAGCTCTATGAATGCGGCGAGGAGGTCCTTGCCGTGGACACAAACGAGTCCATCGTGGACAAGATTGCCGACCACGTGACGCGGGCTGTGACCGCCGACGCGCGGGATCTGGATGTGCTGGAAAAGCTCGGCGCGGAGAACTTCGACCGCGCCGTGGTGGCTGTCGGTTCCGACCTGGCCGCCTCCGCGCTGATCACCATGAACCTGAAAACGCTGAATGTGCCCTTCATCATGTGCAAAGCGCACGAC
>CAMJTZ010000136.1 GCA_946408865.1 uncultured Clostridia bacterium | reverse complement strand
TGAAGGTTGCCTCCAAGACAGAGCCGATTACGATCCGCGCCGCCATCACAGTCGTATCGACGGTGCCGATCCTTGTGGTATATCCCTTCCTGCAAAAGTATTTCGTCACCGGCATGGCGCTGGGCTCTGTCAAGGGTTAACGGGAAAGGGGGTTGCGGAAACATGAAAAAGACGATTGGTATTATTCTCAGCGTGATCTGCCTGATTGTGACAGCCGCTTCCATTCTCGGGATCATTACAGCGAATACGGGCAAGGTGGAAACGATCAGTCCGGATCAGCTGCAGGAACTCTATGCGATTTCAGCCATGCCTTTTGCGGCGCCTCCTGAAGGAGGATCAGGCTATGGCGAGAACACACATCCGAGATCCGATACTTTCGTGCAGCTTGTGAAGAAAATGTCGGATACATCGCTGACCGGACGTCTGCGTGTGCTGGAAGGTTTGACCAAGAAGTACGATTCTCTGGAAGCGGAGCTTGTCAAAGGCGGCATGAAGCAGGGGACGCCGGAAACCCAGAAGGAACTGGAAACCCGGTTCGTGGAAGATGTTCAGAGCTATGGTCTGTTTAGCGATGTAACCCATCTGTCCACCTGGGAAAAAATCTGCATGTTCACCATTACATGGCGCTCCGTGATGCTGATCTTCGGTTTCCTGGGTCTGGGCCTTGCACTGGCTATTGTCTCCTCCAGCACTGTAAAGAGCGATCTTGACTGACGAAAAACAATCGAAAAGCGATAACAGGTTTTCATGCGGGAAGCCGGAAAGGAACAAGAAAATGTCTGAACAGCGCAGGGTCAATGCGGAGATCAGGGAACGACGCTATGAAGACGGCTTCCGGGTCATGCAGGGACGACGGGAATATGTGACCTATCCGGACAATTCATCGTTCCGGATCTGGTTTTCCGATGTTCCGTGGCGCTACGAGAATCACGATCACTCAGCGATCGAAATCTGCCTGACGCTTGAAGGTGTGGTGGATTATATCGTACAGGATACAATTTATCATGTACGCAAGGGCGAGGTGCTGATTCTTCCGCCGGACGTGCAGCATTCCCTGAACATGGGCGAGGGAAGCAGCCGATACCTGTTCCTGTTTGAACCGGAAACGCTGTACGGTATGCGGGATGTGAAGGCCATGCTGCAGCAGTTTAACCGGACCTTTTACCTGCATGACGGATCGGACGCGCATATCCGGATCCGGGAAACGCTGCTGAAAGCGCAGGCGGTGTACGACCGGGGCGAGGTCATGTGGAATACAGCCTGCTACGGATATATTATGCGGGCTTACGCGGTATTGGGACAGCATTATCTGCTAAATCCCAGGGTTCGTCCGAAGGATCCTGTCAACAGTGTGGATTCGGAAGTAATCAGCGCGGCCATGGGATATATCAACAGCCATTTCCGCGAAGAGCTTTCTTTGGACGATGTGGCGGAATTCTCCGGGTTCAGCCGGTATTATTTCTCCCGGTCCTTCAAGAAGCAGACCGGATATTCCTTTAAGGATTACCTGTGCCAGAAGCGGCTGCAGGTGGCGATGGATCTTCTGATCCGGAGCAATACGCCTATGCGTGAGATCGCGATTGAAAGCGGTTTTGGCTCCGTGGCGACGTTCAACCGGGTATTCCGGGAGAAAAAAGGCTGCACGCCCACCCAGTACCGGGCGATTTACGGGACCTATTGATTCAGACAAAAAACCGGGCGATCAGCCCGGTTTTTTATGCGCATTTACAGCAGCAGGCTCAGCAGCGGAATGGTGACGATACTGAGCAGGGTGGAGAGGAGCGCGCAGTTGGCGGCGAGTCCCTGGCCGCTGTGGTGGATTTCCGCCAGACCCAGCAGGACGCTGGCGCAGGGAGTGGCTGAAAGGATCAGAAGAGCGCCCTTGAAAACCGGATCGAAGGGGAAGGGCAGAACCAGCAGGTAACAGAAGAGCGGAAAAACCAGGAGTTTTCCGGCGGAGATAAGCCAGACCAGCGGCGTGGTAAAAAGTGATTTGAAGTCCATGGTTGCCAGACGGATGCCGAGGATGACCATGCACAGCGGAGTGGACATCGTGCCCAGGGTGCGGAATCCGTCCTGCAGAATGGAGGGCATCCAGTTCTTCGCGTGCAGAAGGTAAAGAATGAAACCAGCAGCGGCCGCGAGAACGGAAGGGTTGATCAGGGCGGCACGCAGGGAAATATATTTTTTCTCACCGGTCAGCGTGAAGACAGCGATGGTCCAGGCGACCAGGTTCAGGGCTACGTTGAAAATGCAGGAATAGACGGCAACCTCCGGCGCGAAGGGAAAAACCGCCCGGACGACCGGCATGCCGAAAAAGCCGACATTGCCCATAACAGAGGCAATGGACAGCATGCGCATGCTGAAGTTTTCCCGGCGCTTTTTTCCCAGCAGAAGCAGGATCAGGAGCATCAGCAGCAATTCGCCGGCAAGGGCGAATACCAGGAACAGGCCCATCCGCGCGGTAATCTCCGGGGATTCGTCCAGGGAGATCAGGGCGTTCAGGAACAGGCCCGGGCCGCAGACATAGAGCAGGATGACGCTGGCGGTACTCAGATGCTCGGCTTTGACCTTGCGGAATCTGGAGAGAAGAAAGCCGGGAACGAGATACAGCAGGGTCAGAAGAACGTTGCTGAAAGTGATACTGAAAGGGGTCATTCTGTCCTCCGGAATTCATCATCACGGGAATACGAATGAAGTATACAGGATACGGGGTTGACGGGCAAGAGGCAGAAAACTTAAAATGGGGAGGAAAATGCGCGGAGGATATCATAAGATGAAGATACACGGACTGCAGAAGATGACACTGCTCGATTTTCCGGGAAAGGTTGCCTGCACGGTTTTCCTGGGCGGATGCGACCTGCGGTGCCCCTTCTGCCACAATGCGGAACTGATTGACGGGACCGCTCCGGCTGTGATGGAGGACGGGGAACTGCTGGATTTCCTGAAAAAGCGGCAGGGCCTGCTGGACGGCGTGGCGGTGACCGGAGGGGAGCCGCTGCTGCGGGGGGACGACCTGATGCGGCTGGCGGAGAAGATCCGGGATCTGGGATATCCGCTGAAGCTGGACACAAACGGTACGCATCCGGAACGACTGCGGAAAATCATTGACGCAGGACTGGTATCCTACGTGGCGATGGATATCAAGAACAGTCCGGAGAGATACGCGGAAACCTGCGGCCTGCGGGAGATGGACCTGGCACCGGTGCGGGAAAGCGTATCTTTGCTCATGGAGGGCCGGACGGACTATGAATTCCGGACCACAACGACAGCCGAGCTGCACGACGCGGAATCCTTCCGGAAAATCGGGGAATGGATCCGGGGCGCAAAGCGGTATTACCTGCAGAAATTTACAGACCGGGACACGGTTCCGTTTGAAGGTTTCCACGCGCCCGGAGAAGACGAAATGCAGCAATATCTTGCAATTGCGCGGAAATTCGTGCCGGAGGCTGAAATCCGGGGATAACACAAGATGTAGTGTTAAATTTGTTTTTCCTTTTACAACATATTGACTTTCGCCCTCTCTGCGTGCTATAGTAGTCGGGCACGCGGAGAGGGCGAAGTGCGCTCTCCGGGACATTAAAAAACAGATAAACGGGGAGCGGAAAAAGGTATGTATCAGGTGGTAAAGCGTGACGGAAAAGTCACAGAATTTGAAATCAGCAAAATCTCAAAAGCGATTACCAAAGCATTCGAGGCGCTGGACAAGCAGTATCATCCCAGCGTGATCGACATGCTGGCCCTGCGGGTCACGGCGGAATACGAACCGCTGATCTCCGATGGGAAAATCGCCGTTGAAAGCATCCAGGACTGCGTGGAAAAGGTACTTTCCGAAGCGGGATACGCTGACGTGGCCAAGGCCTATATTCTGTACCGGAAACAGCGCGAGAAAGTCCGTAATGTCAATTCCGCCCTCCTGAACTATAAAGACCTGGTGGATAACTATCTGCGCATCAACGACTGGCGTGTAAAGGAAAATTCCACGGTGACCTATTCCGTGGGCGGACTGATCCTGTCCAATTCCGGCGCCATCACAGCCAACTACTGGCTGAGCGAAATCTATGACAACGAGATTGCGGAGGCGCACCGCAGCGCCGCGATCCATATCCACGACCTGTCCATGCTGACCGGCTACTGCGCAGGCTGGAGCCTGAAGCAGCTGATCAAGGAAGGTCTGGGCGGCGTTCCCGGGAAGATCACAAGCTCTCCGGCTGGCCATCTGTCCACACTGTGCAACCAGATGGTGAATTTCCTCGGCATCATGCAGAACGAATGGGCCGGTGCCCAGGCATTCTCCAGCTTTGACACGTACCTGGCACCCTTCGTGCGGGTCGACAACCTGACGCAGAAGGAAGTCAAACAGTGTATCCAAAGCTTTATCTACGGCGTGAATACCCCCAGCCGCTGGGGCACCCAGGCGCCTTTCTCCAACATTACCCTGGACTGGACCTGCCCGAAGGATCTGGAGAACCTGCCGGCGATCATCGGCGGCAAGGAAGCGGATTTCACCTACGGCGAGTGCCAGAAGGAAATGGATATGGTGAACAAAGCCTTCATCGAAATCATGATCGAAGGCGACGCCAACGGCCGTGGATTCCAGTATCCGATTCCCACCTATTCCATTACCCGGGATTTTGACTGGAGCGAGACCGAGAACAACAAGCTGCTGTTTGAGATGACCGCAAAATACGGCACTCCCTACTTCAGCAACTATATCAACTCCGACATGGAGCCCAGCGACGTGCGCAGCATGTGCTGCCGCCTGCGGCTGGACCTGCGCGAACTGCGCAAGAAGAGCGGCGGTTTCTTCGGAAGCGGCGAATCCACCGGTTCCGTCGGCGTGGTGACGATCAATCTGCCGCGCCTGGCGTACGAATCTTCCAGCGAGAAGGATTTCTACCGGCAGCTGGACCGGCTGATGGACATCTCCGCCCGCAGCCTGAAGACCAAGCGCACCGTTATCACCAAACTCCTGGACGGCGGTCTGTATCCCTACACCAAGCGGTACCTGGGCACCTTTGCCAACCACTTCAGTACAATCGGCCTGGTCGGCATGAATGAAGCGGCACTGAACGCCCGCTGGCTGAAGAAGGATCTGACCCATCCCGAGGCGCAGGCATTCGCCCGTGATGTACTGAACCATATGCGGGAACGCCTGAGCGACTACCAGGAGCAGTACGGCGATCTGTACAACCTGGAAGCTACGCCGGCCGAATCCACCTCCTACCGTTTCGCGAAGCACGACAAGGAGCAGTATCCGGACATCATCACCGCGAATATGAACGGAACTCCCTACTACACCAACTCCAGCCATCTGCCCGTCGGCTACAGCGAGGATATCTTCTCCGCGCTGGACGTGCAGGATGAGCTGCAGACCCTTTATACCT
>CAMJTZ010000135.1 GCA_946408865.1 uncultured Clostridia bacterium | reverse complement strand
ATGAAAATCGCAATGATCGGGCAGGACATTCCGGTGCTCCTGCCCACCCTTTTAACTGACCTTCTTTTCGCGGGGAAGGAAGCGGACGCGATCGTCACCGTCGAGGAAGGAAACGCCGCCATGCAGGAAGTGCTGCAGGGATACGGCGACGCTGTATTCCGGCACGCCGGGATCGGCGGGAAGATCCGGGTTTCCGCGGACCGGAAGGAAGTGCTCTCCGGCGCGGACTGCGTGATCTACGCGGGAGATCCCCAGGCGGCGAGCCGGTACTTCATGGACCGGAGCGCGCTGGGCAGCGACAACGAGGACGATCCGGGACTGACGGACCAGGCCCGGGTGAACGGCGGAATCGGCGGGCTGATGCATACGCTGCGGGCCGGGAAAGCGATTCTGCGCCTGTGCGACAGCATGGATGAATGCTGCCCGGAGACGCTGGTGATCAACCTCGGACAGCCGATGGCGCGGACAACCGCCATCTTCCTGGACCGGGGATACCGGTGCCTGGGCATGGGCCGGACGCCCATGAAGGGCGCCAACGGCGCGGAAACCTACGCGAAACGCCTGCAGATCAAGCCGGAGAACCTGAAGGCGGCCACGGCGGGACTGCCTGGATTCGCCTTCCTGACGGAGATCCGGGACGGAAAGGCGGACATGCTGCCGAAGCTGAAGAAGGCGGCGGAAAAGAACGAGCTGGGCAGCCTGAGCAGGCGCTGGCTCGGATGGTGGGACGCGATCCCCGCGGGGGATGTGACGGACCACGCGGAATTCCTGCCGGCGCAGCCGGACTACATTCCGGAGGAAAAACCGGAATTCGGCGAGAGCGTGGAACGCAGGAAAGACCGGATCCTCTATATGAACACCGTACGGGAACAGGGCGCGGAGGCGCGGGAAGGCGCGATGGCCCAGCTGCTGCTGCTGAGCAAGGCGCCGCCGATCCGCCCGATGCGCCTGGCGCTGGCGGTGCTGCGGAAGGAAACCGCGGAGATTCCGGCGGTGACCCGGAAAAACGAAAACGAGATGGCACAGCTGCCGCCGGAGGCCGTCATCGAAACGACGCTGCACCTGGAAAACGGCGCGGAACGGAAACAGGCCCTCCGGGTGCCGGAAGCGCTGGCGGAAGTGCTGCGGGAAGTGGACGAAACCAACCGGCTGGCCGCACGGGCCGCGGAAGGCGACACCGGCGCCTTGCGCGAATGCGTGGAGACGGATCCGGCGCTGGGCGGACTGGACCGGCTGTACTGCATGGATGTGGTGCAGGCACTGATCCGGCTGCACGAGGACGTGCTCGGCGGGACGTGATCCGGGATTACGATACGAAGGAGATTCAGGGATGTTTCTGGCAGACAGCTGGGTTGATTACGAGGTACTGGACACCGGGGACGGCGAGAAGCTGGAACGGTGGGGCGAGATTATCCTGCGCCGGCCGGATCCCCAGACCATCTGGCCGAAGGGAAAGGAAGCCCTGTGGCGGAAAGCGCAGGCGCACTATCACCGCAGCGACCGCGGCGGCGGGGAATGGGAATTCCTGACGAAGCTGCCGGAACGCTGGACGGTGCGCCACGAAAACCTGACCTTTTACGTGCGGCCGACAGGATTCAAGCATACAGGGCTGTTTCCGGAACAGGCCGCCAACTGGATCTGGATGAGCGATCTGATCCGGAAAGACGGGCGGAAGGACCTGAAGGTGCTGAACCTGTTCGGATACACCGGCGGGGCCACGCTGGCCTGCGCCGCCGCCGGCGCGCACGTGACACACGTGGACGCCGCGAAAGGCATGGTGCTGTGGGCCAAGGAAAACCGGGAGCTGAGCGGACTGCCGGAGACCTCCTTCCGCTGGATCGTGGAGGACGCGCTGCGCTTCGTGCAGCGGGAAATCCGCCGCGGCAACCGGTATGAAGGTATCCTGATGGATCCGCCGAGCTACGGACGGGGACCGTCCGGCGAGGTATGGAAACTGGAGAACGAACTGTACGGACTGATCGATACCTGCGCGCAGGTGCTGTCCGAAGAACCGCTGTTTTTCCTGATCAACAGCTATACGACAGGATTCCAGGCCAGCGTGCTGAACAACATGCTGGAAAAGTGCGTGGTGCGGCGCTGCGGCGGGTTCGCGGACAGCGAGGAACTGTGCCTGCCGGTGACCACCGGCGGCGTACTGCCCTGCGGCGCCAGCGGGAGGTGGCAGCGTGCCTGATATCCTGTATGAAGACAACCACGTGCTTGTGGCGATCAAGCCGCCGAACATGCTTTCCCAGGCAGACCAGACCGGGGACACGGATATCCTGTCCCTGCTGAAGGAATACATCCGGGAAAAGTATCACAAGCCCGGGAACGTTTATCTCGGCCTTGTGCACCGGCTGGACCGGCCGGTCGGCGGACTGATGGTATTCGCCCGGACGAGCAAGGCCGCGGCACGGCTGGACGCCCAGATGCGGGAGCATGAGATGGGCCGGGAATACCTTTGCGTCGCCATGGGCGAGGCGGAGGACAAATTCACCCTGACCGACTACCTGATCCACGATCCGATCTCCAATAAGGAAACGGTGTGCGAAGCGGACGCCAAGGGCGGGAAGCTTGCCATCCTGCACGGACGCTGCATTGAACGCCGGGAGGGGACCAGCCTCTGCGGCATCCGGCTTCAGACAGGGCGGAAACACCAGATCCGCGCGCAGATGAGCGCCGCGGGACTGCCGCTGTGGGGCGACAACCGCTACGGCAGCGGGATTCCCGGACAGCAGATCGCACTGTGGGGATACAAGCTGTCGTTCGAGCACCCGATAACCCACGAAACCATGACGTTCCACAGTATGCCGGAAGGCAACGTATGGAACCTGTACGCCGACCTGCTGACGATTCCGGAGGACACGGAGGAAAAGCGGGAACCGGATCAGATTCTGATCCGGCCGGAGGTTGTGCAGAAGCTGGAAGAGTTTGACAAATACAAGCCGATCGGGGTGGACGAGCTTCTCTGATCCATCCCCTGCAATCTGAACAGGAGATTATGGATGAGCTTATTCAGTTATGAAGTGACACATATCTGCAAACAGTCCGGCGCACGGCTGGGCGTGCTGCACACGCCGCACGGGGATATTCCCACGCCGATCTATATGCCGGTGGGAACCTCCGCCTGCGTGAAGGCGATGACGCCGCGGGAGATGGAGGAAATCGGAACAAAAATCCTGCTGAGCAACACCTATCACCTGCACCTGCGGCCAGGTGAAAAGCTGGTTGAGGAAGCCGGCGGGCTGCACAAATTCATGGGATGGAACGGCCCGATCCTGACGGACAGCGGCGGATTCCAGGTTTTCTCGCTGGCGGGCATCCGGAAGATCAAGGAGGAAGGCGTGACCTTCCAGAGCCATCTGGACGGCTCCCGGCAGTTTATCGGACCGGAGGAATCCATGGATATCCAGGAGGCGCTCGGATCAGACATCGCGATGGCGTTTGACGTTTGCTCCCCGTACCCATGCGACTGGGAAACCGCGAAGAAGAACATGGAGATTACCCACCGCTGGGCGGAGAGATGCAAGCAGCACCACACGCGGGAGGACCAGGCGCTGTTCGGCATCGTGCAGGGCGCCTTCTACAAGGACCTGCGGGTGGAAAGCGCGAAAACCCTGGCGGATATGGATTTCATCGGATACGGAATCGGCGGACTGAGCGTCGGCGAACCGAAGCCGGTGATGTATGAAATGCTGGAAGAGATCATGCCCTGGATGCCGGAGGAGAAGCCCCGGTACCTGATGGGCGTCGGAACGCCGGACTGCTTCATCGAAGCCGTGATCCGCGGGGTGGATATGTTCGACTGCGTGCTGGCTACGCGGATTGCCCGCAACGGCAGCGTGATGACGAGCAGGGGCCGGGTCGTGGTAAAGAACGGGAAGTACGCCCATGACTTCGCACCGCTGGACGACGCCTGCGACTGCTACGCCTGCCGGAACTTCACGCGGGCGTATATCCGGCACCTGTTCAACGCGAAGGAGATTACGGCCGGAAGGCTCGCCTCGATCCACAATCTGCGCTTCCTGATCCACATGATGGAGGAAATCCGGGAGGCAATCGCGAATGACAGATTGCTGGACTACCGCAGGGAGTTCTACGAGCGATATGATCTGACAAAGAATTTTTAATCATACAAGGAGGAACCCGACATGAAAATCCTACCCGTTTCCGATCCCTCTTTCCAGAACTACGGACAGGTTCTTGAAGGCTACGACCTGAAGGAACTGCTGGCGACCCTGGACAAGGTTACGCCCTGCCCCGAAGGCGTGGACTATGTGCCGGAACAGGCGGAACTGCAGGCTCTGCCGATCGAAAAGGAACTGCGGAACAACGCTTACGGCGGCATGCCGATCCAGATCGGCTGGTGCAACGGCCACAACACGAAGATGAACTGCCTGGAGTATCACCGGGACAGCGAACTGAATGTGGGCACGGAAGATTTCATCCTGCTGCTGGCCAAGCGCGAAGATCTCGTTAACGGCGAGCTGGACGCGGACAAAGTCGTCGCGTACTACTGCCCGGCCGGCGTGATGGTTGAAGTATACGCCACGACCCTGCACTACGCTCCCTGCAGCGCGAAAAAAGGTCAGGGATTTAAGGTCGTCATCGTGCTGCCGAAGGGAACCAACCTGGCGAAGCCGGAGATCACCGTAAAGAATCCGGAAGACGAAATTCTGTGGGCGGCCAACAAATGGCTGCTGGCCCACGCGGACGCTTCGGAAGCCGCCCAGGGCGCGAAAGTGCTCATCAAGGGCAAGAACCCGGACATCGCGGATCTGATCTGATGACAGAAAACAGGCGCTGCCACAACCGGCAGCGCCTGAATTTTTTTCATTACAGCGCGTACAGTTCACTGAATTTCTTTTTGAGGTAGTCCGTGTAGACGGTGGCGTCCAGCGGACCGCCCATCGCGTTCAGGAGGATTTCCTGCGGCTTTTTCAGGCGGCCGTACTGATGAATTTTCTCCGTCAGCCAGGCGGTGGCGGGGGAGAGGTCGCCGCGGGCAACGGAATCCCAAACATCCACCGTCTTCTCCATCTGACGCAGCATCTGGACGCCGTAGGCGCTGCCGAGCGCGTAGGAGGGGAAATAGCCGATTCCGCCGAAGGACCAGTGGCTGTCCTGCAGGCAGCCGCGGCGGTCGTCCGGGACGTCCACGCCGAGGACTTCCTTATACAGGCGGTTCCATTCACCGGGGATATCCTTCACGGCCAGATCGCCGCTGAGCATAGCGCGCTCAATCTCGTAACGGATCATGACATGCAGCGGGTAGGTCAACTCGTCGGCTTCGGTGCGGATGAGGGAGGGCTTCGAAAGGTTGATGGCGGAATACAGGTCTTCCTCCGTGACGCCTTTCATCTGATCCGGGAAAACTTCCCGCAGGATCTTCAGCAGCGGCGCGCAGAAGGCACGGCTGCGGGCAAGAATGTTTTCATAGAAACGGGACTGGCTCTCA
>CAMJTZ010000134.1 GCA_946408865.1 uncultured Clostridia bacterium | reverse complement strand
TGCCACATATCGTCCTTTGTGACGCGCCATTCCGTGTCCGCGGAATCCAGCAGGTCCTTCAGGCGGGCCGCCTGTTCCTTCCTGTCGATGTGCAGAAAGATTTTCAGTACGAGATATCCGCCGTCCCGCAGCTGGCGCTCAAACTCGTTGACCATACGAATGCGGCACTTGTATTCGTCCCGCGTGATCTCGAGGCGGAGATTTTTCCGCACGGCGCTTTCCATCCATCCGGAATCCAGGAAAACCACCTGACCGTTTTCCGGAATCGCGCTTGCAAACGGGTAGAGGAAGGGATAGCGGGCTTCATTCTCCGGAATAATAGCCGGGGAAATCACACGGTAGAAGCGGGGATCCATCTCGCTGATGAGCTCCTTGATCAGGCTGCCTTTTCCGGCGGCGGACCACCCCTCAATCAGGACGAATACCGGAAGCTTGCCGGCCCGTACCTGCTGCTGCTGGGCGACAAGACGCGCACGCAGTTCCTTGATTTCACGGTTCAGTTTTGCTTTGTCTTCTGTTTTGGCATATTCAAAATTTTTCAGCATCGCGATATCCTCCTCGCGCCTTTTCTTCATGATGCCCAAAAAGAGGAAAAATGTCAAGGGAAATGCGGTGAAAAAGTACGGAAAATATGATATGATATTCTTATCTGATACAGATTCATCGGATGACCGACGGGAGGGAACGCGATGCCCTGGTACTGGATCCTGATCATTCTGTCCGCTGTTTTCGGGCCGTTTGAGGCGCTGCATGCCCTGAACAAGGCGCGGCAGAAGCGGGAGGAAGCGGAGCGGAAAAGAACGGAAGCAGAAAACCGGGATCCGGCGAACAAAGGATCCGGGAGATGACAGGATGCTCCCGGAATAAAAAAAAGTGCGGATGGCGGGACTCGAACCCGCACGGTTTTGAAGCCAGGGGATTTTAAGTCCCCGGTGTCTGCCATTCCACCACATCCGCACGATGCTGCAAGTATATCACCCGACGGAAAGGCGCGTCAAGATTCAGCAAAAGATGGAAATATCAGGAAAAAAATCCGGGAAATAATCCTTGTATCCTCCGTCGATAAATGATATGATGTTTATGTATAAAACAAATCCTATAGAAAGCTGACTCCGTTCAGGCACACCGGGAGGAATTTGTCCCATGGCGCGTAAACGCATCGCCGTTCTTGTCGCAAGTATAGACCGTGAATACCAGCAGGATTTTGCGTCCGGCCTTGTTTCCGCCGGCGTACAGAACGACGTGGATATCTGTATCTTCAACAGTCAAGGCCATATGAACGTCGCGATTTCCACCAACAGCGAAGTCGGCGAAAGCATGATTTATGATCTGCCGGACCTGGATGAGTTCGACGGCGTCATCTCCATGCTCGCGACGATGGGCAACGACGTGGCCTATCATAAAGTGCTGGAAGTGCTCGCTCCGCTGCGCGAAAGCGGCAAGCCGCACGTATCCATTGACGTTCCGCAGGAAGGTGCTGCCTGCATCATGTTCGACGATGAAATCAGCGTCAGCGAACTGACAGAGCATCTGATTTCGGAGCACGGCGTCCGCCGCGTCGCCTTCATCAGCGGACCGGCGAACTCTCCGGTTTCCCGGGCGCGCCTGGAAGCCTGCCGGGAAGTGCTGCGGAAGCATAACCTGCAGCTGGACGACCGGATGGTTTTTGACGGTGAGTGGACACGCGTCGGCGGCCGGAAGGCGGCCGAGGCCATCCTGGAGAGCGGCGGCGAAATTCCGGACGCGGTGCTCTGCGCCAACGATGATATGGCGCTGAGCGTGATCGAGTGTTTCAACGAGCACGGTATCCGCGTGCCGCGGGATGTGGCCGTCACCGGGTTTGACGCGCTGCGCGAGGCCGTCATGCGCGGCCTGACCACCGTCTGCCGGCCGATTGACCGCTCCGCGCGCAAAGCGATCGATATCCTTTGTAACTGGATCAACGGAAACCCGCCGGCGCAGAAGGAAATCCGGCTTTCCACCATCCCGATCTATGGCGAGAGCTGCGGCTGCGCCCAGAATCTCGAACATATGAACGACAAGCTGCGTGCCCTGGGTACGGAGCGCTGGAATATGGAAACCATTCTGACGCGTGTCAGCATGTTCTCCAGTACCCTGGCAGGCGTCGGCGACGAGCAGGAAGCCGGGGAGAAGATCCACGATTTTGTGCAGAGCTGGGGAATCAGGGAAATGTACCTTTGCGTGGATCCGTCGATCTGCCGGGAGACAGCGCAGGAGACCCGGGAAGGGGAACTTTATCCGGCTGAGATGCTGCTGCTCTACGGTATCCGGAACGGCAGGGAATACAAGCCCGCGCTTTTTGACCGGCGGGACCTGGTTCCGGCACTGCAGGAGATGCGGAAGAATACCTCCTGTCTGGTGTTCTGCCCGCTGTATTACCGGAACCGGAACTTCGGCTATGTCGTGCTGGAACTGGGAAACGGGACCGCTGCGGCGCTCTACTCCGTGCTGATGCTGCTCAACGGCGCCCTGATCTCCCTGTTCCTCCAGACGAATATCAAGAACTACGCGGCCACCATCGAAAACATGGCTGTGCATGATATCATGACCGGCATGCTGAACCGCCGCGGCTATATGGAACAGGCGCCGGCCGTGCTTGACGAGGCGCGAAAGGCCGGGAAGAATTTTACGATCATCAGTATGGATATGGACCATATGAAACGGATCAACGATACCTACGGCCATCTGAAGGGCGACGAAGCCATCTGCCGGATGGGGAAATGCCTGGAGGTACTGGAGGCGCACGGGATCACGCCGGTGCATATCAGCGGCGACGAGTTCCAGGCTTTCGGTATCCAGAATTCCGCGGAGGAAGCAAAAGAGCTGATCCCGTTGATCCGTGAATCCATGAACCGGATGAACCGGGAGGATCCGTGGATCTGCGAAATCAGCGCAAGTATCGGCGTGTATTCAGCCGTTCCCGGTGCGGAAAACGGACTGGATGAATATATTACCAAGGCAGACCGCGAAATGTACGCGGACAAGGCCCGGCGGAAGCAGGGCCGGCTCTGAGGAGCGCTTACTCCTCTTCGCCCAGATCTTCGGTCATTTCCACGAGTTTGGCAAACACAGCGTCCGCCACATCATCGTCCGGCACGTTGTATACATCGTTTCCATCCTCGTCCTGTTCAATCTTCAGGATAAAAACTTCAAGATCTTCCTCCTCGCTCTCCGGATCGCAGAGAGCGAGGTAGCTTTCGCCTTCATACTCCAGCGTGGCCAGGTGTTCAAAGACGGTGGTTTCCCCGTTTTCGTCAACCAGTTCAACCAGATCGTCTTCCTCTTCAGGGTCAAAGGTGTTGTTCAGTTCGTCAGACATGTTTCATTTCTCCTTTACTGTTGATTCGGGTGTTCCTGCAGCCACTGTTCGAGGATAATCGCCGCGGCTACTTTGTCAACTTTGCCTTTGCGCGCCTGCCGGGACATCCCGTCCTCCAGCAGCGCGTCTTCAGCGGTGACCGTGGTCAGCCGCTCATCCTGGAAAAACACGGTCAGCCCGGCTTTTTCCAGCTGGGCGCACAGGTCGCGGACTTTTTTCGCCTGGAAGCCTTCCGTCCCGTCCATGTTCAGCGGCAGGCCGGAAACAACGGTTTCTGTTTCAAACCGGTCACAGATTTCCCGGATCTTCCGGGTATCCGGCCCCCAGCCGACGCGGGTGATCACTTCCACGGGGGAGGCGATCGTCCGGGTGGGATCGGTTACAGCGACGCCGATGCGGACATCGCCGATATCCAGAGCAACAATTCTTTCGTTCACGCAGTTTCCTCTGAAAAGGGCAGCCTCCGGAAGGGACCGGAGGCTGCGTGCTTGCATTAATCCTGGCTATTGCGCCGCGGGGGACGGCGGAAACCGCCTTCGCTGTGACGCGGAGCTTCGCTGCTGTAGGTGATATCGTTCCGGATCAGGTTGATCCGGCCCTGGGCGTCGATCTCGCTGACCTTGACTTCCAGTTCGTCGCCGATGTTCACAACATCTTCCACCTTCTCGACGCGCTTGGTGTCGAGCTTGGAGATGTGGATCATGCCGTCCTTGCCGGGAGCCAGTTCGACGAAGGCGCCGAAGTTCATGATGCGGACCACCTTGCCGGTGAACACGTCGCCGACTTCGATGTCCTTGGCAATGCCTTCGATGATCCTGCGGGCCTTGTCCGCCGCTTCCTGGTCGGGCGTGGAGATGAATACGCGGCCGTCATCCTCGATATCGATTTTGACACCGGTCTCGGCAATGATCTTATTGATCATCTTTCCGCCGGGTCCGATGACTTCGCGGATCTTCTCCGGATTAATCGTGAAGCGGATGATCTTCGGCGCGTAGGGGCTCATTTCCGCGCGGGGCTGGCCCAGCGTGTCGAGCATGATCTTCAGGATGTGCAGGCGGCCTTCCAGCGCCTGGTGCAGCGCCTGGGTCAGGATGGCACGGTTGATACCGGCAATCTTGATGTCCATCTGCAGGGCGGTGATACCGTTCATGGAACCGGCAACCTTGAAGTCCATGTCGCCGAGGAAGTCTTCCAGGCCCTGGATGTCCGTCAGGACCGCCAGCTTGCCGGATTCCTTGTCCGTGATCAGGCCCATCGCCACGCCGGCAACGGGGGCGGTGATCGGGACGCCGGCGTCCATCAGGCTCAGCGTGGAGCCGCAGACGGAAGCCATGGAGGAGGAACCGTTGGAGGACAGGATTTCACTGACCAGCCGCAGGGCGTAGGGGAAAGCTTCCTCATCCGGGATCACGGGCAGGAGCGCGCGCTCCGCCAGGGCGCCGTGGCCGATTTCGCGGCGGCCGGGGCTCTTCATGCGGCCCGCTTCGCCAGTGGCGTACGGGGGCATGTTGTAATGATGGATGTAACGCTTGTAATCCTCGTTGCTCAGGCCGTCCAGCGTCTGGCCTTCGCTGATGGTGCCGAGGGTGGTGACCGTCAGGGCCTGGGTCTGGCCGCGGGTGAAGATGGCGCTGCCGTGGGTGCGCGGAAGCACGCCGACGTCGCACCAGATGGGGCGGATCTCGGTGACCTTGCGGCCGTCGGGACGGATGCCCTCGTTCAGGATCTTCGCGCGCATGACTTCCTTGTTCAGGTAGTACAGGGCGTCCTCGATCTCGCTTTCACGTTCGGGGAAACGCTCGGCCAGGGCGGCGAGGGTTTCTTCCTTCGTCCGGGCTTCACGGTCCTGCCGCTCCTTGCGGTCGAAGGTTTCGAAGGTCCAGACGCACTTGTCGTACGCGAACTCGCGCACAGCGGCCTTGACGTCGTCGCCGGTGGTGATCAGCGGAACGACTTTCTTTTCCTTGCCGATTTCGGCAACGATCGCCTTCTGGAAGGCAACCAGCTTCTTGATCTCCTCGTGGCCGAAGAGGATCGCGTCCAGCATGGTGTCCTCGGACAGCTCCTTCGCGCCGGCTTCCACCATCATGATGGCTTCCTCGGTGCCGGCGACATAGAGGCTCAGGTCGCT
>CAMJTZ010000133.1 GCA_946408865.1 uncultured Clostridia bacterium | reverse complement strand
GCCGGAGCCGCGCGTCCAGGTTGCTCAGCGGTTCGTCCAGCAGCAGCACCCGCGGAATCTTGACCAGTGCCCGCGCGATTGCCACGCGCTGCTGCTGCCCGCCCGAAAGCTCCTTCGGTTTGCGTTCCATCAGGGTATCAATCTGCACCAGGCGGGCCGCTTCCATGGCTTTCTCATGCATGGCTTCCTTGGTCATCTTTTTGCTGCCCTTCAGGTTCTGCAGGGGAAAGATAATATTTTCCTCCACGGTCAGATGCGGATACAGCGCGTAATTCTGGAATACCAGTCCGACGCCCCGGGCTTCCGGCGGCAGGGCGGTTACGTCCTCATCGCCAAACAGAATCCGTCCGGAGGTCGGCGTTTCCAGTCCGCTGATCAGGTTCAGCGTCGTGCTCTTGCCGCATCCGCTCGGTCCCAGCAGGCCGATCAGCTGCCCGTCCGGAATCTCGAAATTGAAATGATCAACGGCTGTTACTTCCGTCCCTTTTCTGTTCCTGGGCGGAAAAATCTTGGTCAGATCTTCCAGAACGACCTTCATGGCATCCGCTTCCTTTCATCTGCCTCGCTTGCGGCAGGTTATCCGCTTGATGTATACTGTCCCGGGGAAAATTTTATCACAACACCCTTTGAAAAACAACGAAGGGAGGGAGTCCGTACGCAATCAGGACAAACAAAATACGGAATCGGCATGACGGTTTCCGCATGTCTGTGGCTGGGGCTTTTTCCGCTTCTTCAGTTCGGTACTTTTTCCAGTCTCACCCGGGATAAATGGATCATCATGTTCATCCTTGGCGGCGTGACGCTCGCCGGGTTTATTGCGGACTGTTTCTGCCGCCGGGTTTCCCGCCCCCGCCCGCTGCCCCTGCTCCTGGGCGGCGGGCTGTTGCTCTGGATGCTGTTCAGCTGCCTGCTCTGCCCTTACCCCGGTACTCCCTGGTGGATCGGTGCCGGCCGGCGGGAGGGCCTGGCGGCCCAGCTGTGCTATATCAGCGTCTTCTTTCTCTTCTCGTTTTCCCGGGTCCGCCGCGTTCCGGTAGTCATCTCCTCCGTCTGCGGTGTTTTCGCTTTCCTGGCGGTGGTCCTGCTGCAGCGCGCCGGCGGAAATCCTTTCGGCCTCTATCCCGCTTCCCGCAGCTATGCCACCTCTCCGGGGTTCCAGGGAACCATCGGCAATGTAGACATGTGCGCCGGCTATCTGCTGATTGCCGCCGGTCTTTTCGTTCCGGCTTTGTTTGACAGCGTCAGGCTGGCTTTCCGTTCATTCCGCGAAAAGAATACCGCGGATACCGCTGTAATATCTGTTTTCCTTCTTTCCGCTGCCCTGGCGGCCTGCGTATATCTGTTCGTCACCATGGAGGTCCGTTTCGGCCTGCTTGCTTTTGCTGTTCTGGTCGTCTGGACCCTGATCCGTTTTCTGCCGGCCAGGTTCCGCGTTCCGGTTCTCCTGCTGCTGATGGTCGCAGCGCTCGTGCTGGTCTGGTGCTTCCCCTTTGCGCAGGTCAGCACGCTCCATGAACTGCATGAAATCCTCCACGGCCGCGCGAAAGCGGA
The DNA here is from genome assembly GCA_946408865.1 of uncultured Clostridia bacterium. The sequence goes on along the minus strand of CAMJTZ010000133.1, from coordinate 3,924 downwards.
TTACGGCACCGGGCGGATCGGCGTCTGGACCTATACGCTGAGAATGCTGCGGGATGAGGGACACCTGCTCTTCGGCACCGGTGCGGACACCTATGCCACCCGCTTCAACGCATATCTGCAGCAATATTTCAGGGCGCATCCGGAAGCGGAACACCTCCGGTATTATTACGATAACCCCCACAACGAGTATCTCGCGCTCCTGGCCAACTTCGGCCTCCCCGCGCTCCTGCTCTTCGCGGCGCTGATGATCGTCGGCTGCTTTGGCGGAAAGCCCTGGCGGGACAGCGTCCTGTGCTACGGAATCCAAGCGTTTTTCTCCTTCTCGGTCTGCATTGTGGCGCCGATGTTCTGGGTCGTGCTCGGTCTGTCCGTCTCCGCCCTGTCTCCGAAAAAGGCCGGATCTGTACTGCAAAAGCCCGAAGCATAAGCTTCGGGCTTCAGGATCCGGTCGAAAAAACACTTACTGGCCGGCGGCCTTCGGCCTGGCCTCCACGGAATACAGCAGCGCTTTCGTCTCGCTGCCCACCATGCCGTCGGCTTCCAGCCCGTTAGCCCGCTGGAAATCGATAACAGCCGCTTTCGTGGCCGCGCCGAACTGCCCGTCAATCTCGTCCGTATAGTATCCCAGGTCGTGCAGCCGGCCCTGCAGCGTCTTCACGTCCTCGCCGCGGGATCCGGTCCGCAATACCGGTTCCGGTGTCGGTCCTGCGGGATCGGGCGTTACTTCCATCACGTTCGCCGGAATATCCGGCAGCGGCGTCGGCGTCAGGCTTTTCTCCCGCTGAACCTCCCCGATCGTCGGAACCATCCGGCTGATCAGGAATCCAAGGGCAATCGCCAGGATCACCAGCAGGATCACACCGGCCAGAGTTTTCGGATTGGACTTCATTTTTCTTTCCTCATGAACATCATTCCAAGTGTGTTCGGGCCGCAGTGGGTGCAGACCGTGCAGCCTGCCATCGTCTCCAGCACCTCGCGAAACAGGCCGTAGCTCTTCACCTTGTCAATGGCAAAGCGCACCAGGCCTTCTTCACTGGGGGAATGGGTAATGAACACCCGGCTGAAGTCGATCGTGCTGTCGTCCGCCAGCAGATCCGCGATGTAGTGCTTCAGATAGTGTTCATATCCGCCGCGGTACTTTTCGCCGGGATGCATCTTCCCGTCGCGCACCAGGATGCTGGGCCGGATATGCAGCATCTTCGCCCCGAGCGCTTCCAGTCCGCTGCAGCGGCCGCCCCGGCGCAGGTAGTCCACCGTGTGTACGACAAAGCTGGCGTCCACCAAGCTGGTCCGCTTTATCAGTCTTTCGGCGATTTCTTTTCCTTCCATGCCTTTGGAGGCCATCTCCGCGCCTTCCAGCACAAGCAGTCCGCTGCCCGTGGAAAGGTTCCGGCTGTCCACGACATATACATGGTCAAACTGCCGTGCCGCTTCAACAGCGTCGTTATAGCAGGTGGAAAAATCGCTGCTGATGCAGATATGCACGATCTGATCGCAGTTCTTCAGCTGTTCTGTGAAAAACTCCCGGTATTCGTAGGTGTTGACCGCCGCCGTCCGTACGGATTTTCCGGCCTCCGCGGCCCGGAAAATATCCCGCGGCGTTACATCCACTCCGTCATGAAAAACTTCCCCGTCGATAATCACGCTCAGCGGCGTGATCCCGATTTCATATTTGCGCAGCAGCTCCGGACTCAGATCGCAGGTGCTGTCCGCCGTCATTCGCACTTTCAAAGGAAATACCCTCCATTGGGCATAATTTATTCAGGTACCGCCAGTCTTACCGTTCCTCGCGGAAATAGCTCAGTCCCAGGCTAGTCGGCGGCTGGTTCTCTTTCTTGTTCCGGATGCTCGTAACAATCAGCACCAGAATGGTCACCACGTATGGCAGCATCTTCAGCAGCGGTGTGGTGGACATGGTGATATTCAGCCATTTCACGTTGGCCAGGTAGCTGGCGCAGGAAAAGAGAATGCCGAACACTGTGGATCCGATGATGGTCAGGTGCGGCCGCCACAGCGCGAAAATCACGAGGGCGATGCTCAGCCAGCCCAGCGCTTCGACGCTCAGGTAAGCTTCCTGGCTCGCCATGTAGTCGATGATATAGTAGAATCCGCCCAGGCCGGCAATGCCGCTGCCGAGGCAGGTGGCAACGTACTTGTACCGCGATACGTTGATGCCGACGGCGTCCGCGGTCGCCGGATTCTCGCCGACAGCCCGCAGATGCAGGCCGACCTTTGTGTGGAAAAGCACCCAGCTCGACAGAATGGCGATAAGGATCGCCAGGAAAAACAGCACGCCGAGATACTGCAGCGCGTCCCGCCGTTCCGCGAACGGCCAGCGGTAGAGCAGTTTCGGCCCGACCAGGTAGATGTTGGAATCCAGTTTGTTGATGATGACCTTGGACAGGCCGACGCCGAAGGTCGTCATGGCCAGACCGGTAACGTTCTGGTTCGCCCGCAGCGTTACCGCCAGGAAGGAGTAGAGAAGTCCGCACAGCATGGAAAAAAGCAGCGCGCCAAGAATCCCCAGGATCACGATCAGGAATCCCGGAAGCGTGCTTTTCCCGATCAGGTTCAGTACGATGCATCCGCCGGCTCCGCCCATGCACATAATCCCGGGAATCCCCAGGTTCAGGTGCCCGGCTTTTTCCGTCAGGATTTCTCCCGTGGAGCCGTACACGAACACGGCGCCGAAGGCCAGCGAGGTAATCAGGAAGTCAACCCAGATATTCATTTGATCCCCTCCTTTGCCTTGCTGTGACCGCGGAAATGAATCTCGTAATTGATGAAAAATTCACTCCCGATAATAAAGAACAGCACGATACCGACGATGACGTTCGGAAGGGCGTTGTTCACGCCGAAGTCCTGGCTGATCTGGCTCGCGCCCTGGGTCAGCAGCTGGATCAGCGCGGCGGTCAGGATCATGGCCAGCGGATTGAATTTGCCCAGCCAGGCCACCATGATGCCCGTAAATCCCTGCCCGCCGACAGAATTGGTGGTAACGGTCTGGTCCGCGCCCGCGGCAATCAGGTATCCGGCCAGGCCGCACAGCGCGCCGGAAAGCACCATCGTGCGGATGATGACTTTCTTTTCATCGATGCCGACATACTGCGCGGTCCGTACGCTCTCGCCCACCACACTGATCTCGTATCCGTGTTTCGTATAGGTCAGGTAAACAAACAGGGCGACGGAAAGCAGAAGCACGATGATAACCGTCAGCAGCTGTTCGTTCACAATCATCGGCAGCTTGCCGTATTTCAGTTTCCCCAGCGAGGAGGATCCGCTCGGCACCCAGATAATCAGGAAGTAACCTACAATGAAGGTCGCCACATAGTTCATCATCAGGGTGAACAGCGTCTCGTTCGTTCCCCATTTGGCGCGGAACAGCGCGGGGATTACGCCCCAGAGCGCGCCCACCGCCAGCGCGGCCAGCAGCATCAGCAGCAGCAGTACGCCTTCCGGAACGGTCCCGCCCAGGTAGAATGCCACCGCGATGGCGCTCAGCACGCCCATCAGCGTCTGTCCTTCACCGCCGATATTCCAGAACCGCATCCGGAACGCCGGCGTCAGCGCCAGGGAAATACACAGCAGGATGGATACGTTCTTCAGGAATTTCCAGATCCTCCGGCTGGAGGAGAAGGAACCCTTGATGAAAGTGTAGTAGAACTCTCCGATCTTTCCCGGATTGTTCTGCAGTTTTTCAATCAGCACAAACGCCGCGATGCCGCATACCAGCAGGCCCAGCAAAACCGCCGCGATGCGGATGAACCATGCTTTTCCCGTGGTGATGGAAGCGCGCCGGCTCAGGCGGATCAGCGGCTCCCGGCTTTCCGCTTTTGAAACGTTACTCATGGGCCGCCTCCTCTCTCCGCTCCGTCTGCGTCATCAGCAGGCCGATCTCTTCCTTCGTGGCTGTCCGGGCGTCCA
>CAMJTZ010000132.1 GCA_946408865.1 uncultured Clostridia bacterium | reverse complement strand
TGCGTCAACCTGTTTTCCACAAAATTGCAAAAATTGTTCGTACTATTTTCCAGGAAAATGCATGAAAAAAGAAAAGGAGCAGTGGAAAAAACCAGGAATTGTGATATGATATAAAAAGAAAGGGGGGATCGGCCTGAAAACTTCGACACAGAAAGTGGCACGATTCGGGCTGCTGACGGCGCTGGCGCTGGTGCTGGGTCTGCTGGACCGGGCGATTCCCCTGACAGCATTGCTGGGCGGTGCTGCGCCCGGCATCAAACTCGGACTTGCCAATACGGTGCTGATTTACGCGGTCTACCTGATGAACTGGCAAAGTGCTGTTTTCCTGATGCTGGCAAAAGTGATCCTTTCCGGTCTGATTTTCGGAAGCCTTACAGCGATCCTTTACAGTCTGTCAGGCGGTATTCTGAGTCTTCTTGTGATGCTGCTGATCCGACGGAAACCTGAAAACGGTGCGCTTTTCGCCGGAATTCTTGCAGCCGGCGCGGAAACTGTACTGCTGATTCAAAATCCTCATCCGGGAGGTCAGCGGCTGTGGATCGTAATTCTGATCGCCGCAGCCTGCGCGGCTTGCTTTGCAGCGTGGATCATGATCAGAAAAGGAAAGATCCGGGGCGTGCCGGGAACTTCCATTGCCGGCGCCATTGCGCATAATATCGGACAGATTCTGGCAGCCAGCGCTGTGCTGCGCACCCCCCAGCTGCTCTCAACATACCTGCCGGTGCTGATTGGCGCAGGCGCAGCGGTTGGGACCCTGACAGGCATTGTAGCTGAGCGCGTATTCCGCGCGCTGCATATCAATCAGGAAAAAACGGAGGGTCTGAAAAAATGAGAAGAAGAATTCATTTTTTTCGGATACTGACTGCCATGATCGTTATGGTGCTGGCGCTGAGCGGATGCGAAAACCGACCGGGAAAGGCATCGGATCTTCCCAAACAGACCAAAGTCGGCTACTATCTGGATACAGTAATTACACTGACAGCCTATACAGATCAGCCGGAATTGCTGGAAAAAGGGCTGGAATACTGCGGAGAATATGAAAAAATGCTGAGCCGCACGGTTGAGGGAAGCGATATCTGGAATATTAACCACGCGGAAGGGAAAACAGTCACTGTATCCGATGAAACGGCGGAGATCCTGCGAACCGCGGTCGAAATCAGCGAAAAATCCGCCGGTGCTTTTGACGTTACGATTGCTCCGGTTTCCGTTTTATGGGATTTCACGTCCGGAAACCAGGTTATTCCGGAATCCACAGCGATCGGACAGGCTGTACAGCATGTGGATTACCGACAGATCAGGCTGGATGGGAACAGAGTTACACTTCCGGCCGGCATGATGATTGACCTTGGCGGTATTGCCAAGGGTTATATTGCTGATGCAGTAAAGACGAAACTGGAAGCTGCCGGCATCACCAGCGCAATACTTTCCTTCGGTGGAAACATTGTTTCGATTGGCCTGAAACCGGATGGATCTCCCTGGAAAGTCGGAATTCAGGATATTGATGAGCCAACGGGAAAATCCATGATGATTTCACTGAATTTCGGTGGGTCCACTGTTACCAGCGGGATTTACGAGCGGGGATTTACTGTGGATGGAATAACGTATCACCATATCCTTTCGAGTGAAACCGGATGGCCGATACAGAATGATCTTGCATCCGTTACAGTGTTTTCCGACAGTTCCATGCTGGGAGACGCATTGTCCACTGCAGTTTTCGCACTCGGCACAGAAAAGGGAAGCAAGCTGATTGAGAGCATGGACGGCGTCGAAGCTTTGTTTATCAGGCGTGACCGCAGTGCAGCAGGAACTTCCGGACTTGGAAAATACATGGCAGAGGGAGAAACTTGGGAGACACTGAAGCCGCCGGAATCTGCGGAACGGACAGCGCAGAATGAAGAACCGCTGATACTGCAGATCCAGGTACGTGAATCTGATCCTGCCCCGGGCTATATCTTAGTGCAGTCTGCGAATACAGAAGGATTTCTGGCTTTGCCAACAGAAGGAGAGGAAACCAGGACAATCCGACAGAAACTGGACGACGGAAGCGAATGGCTGAACGTGATCCGTATGACACCGGAAGGCTTCTGTATGATTGAGGCTGACTGCGAAGGACACGATTGCATTGCAGAAGGCGAAGTGACAATGGAAAACATGAAAGACCGCCTGCTTTGGAACATGGTGATCTGTGCGCCGCATCGCCTGACACTGAGTCTGTATACCAAGGAAGACGCTGCACAATTGTCCGGGACGTGGCTGGGGAACTGAAAAAGAATATTCAGAAAACAGAACCTTGTGGATAAAGGTTCTGTTTTCTATTACAGCAGATTGCTTTTTTCCAGAGCATTCAGGGCAGCAGTGATACCGTCAACAGCGGCTGATACAATGCCGCCGGCGTAACCGGCACCTTCACCGACAGGGAAAAGACCGGAGATGGATTCTGATTCGCCGGTATCATTCCGAAGAATGCGCACCGGAGAGGAAGAACGCGTTTCCGGAGCGGTAAGTACCGCATCCGGCATGGCAAAACCGGAGAGCTGAGAGTTCATTGCCCGGATTCCTTTTTTCAAATCCTGTGTTACGAAGTCAGGAAGTACTGAACGAAGATCCACAGGCGTTACGCCGGGACGGTAGGAGGGACAGACACTTCCGAAAGCAGAAGTGGCCCGGTCTGAGAGAAAATCTTCCACCCGCTGTGCCGGCGCGCGGAAATTGCTGTCGCCGGCCTGAAATGCTGCTTTCTCAATCTGCCGCTGAAGAACCATTCCGGCCAAGGGATGATCATCTTTAAAATCGTCGGTGCGAACACCGATCAGAAGCGCCGAATTACTGTTTTCTGCGTCACGCGCATGATAGCTCATGCCGTTAACCACCACGCCGCCGGGCTGGGAGGCTGCGGCAATCACATGACCGCCGGGACACATGCAGAAAGTATAAACGCCGCGGCCGTCCGGTGTATGACAGACCAGTTTATAGGTAGCAGCGCCCAGAGCGGGATGGCCGGCATAGGGGCCATATTGCGCATGGTCAATAAAGGCCCGGGGATGTTCAATCCGGACACCGACGGCAAAAGGTTTCTGAATCATACGAATTCCCTGAGAAAAAAGGGACTGAACTGTATCACGTGCCGAATGGCCGATACAAAGCAGAACCGTATCTGTACGGAATTCACGCTTTTCTCCGCCGCAGGATACAATAGCTCCTTTCAGACGACCGTTGAAAAGAAGCAGTTCCTCCAGACGGGTTTCAAATAATACAGTGCCTCCGAGAGCCTGGATCTGCTGCCGGATGGATGCGACAACACCCTTGAGACGGTCTGTTCCGATATGCGGCATGGCATCTATGAGGATTGACTCCGGGGCACCATGAGTAACAAAGGTTTCAAGGACAGTACGGAGATGCGGCGATTTAATACCGCATGTAAGCTTTCCATCCGAAAAAGCGCCGGCACCGCCTTCTCCGAACTGTACATTGGATTCCGGATCAAGCAATCCGTCTGAAGATAATTTATCGACATCCTGCGTTCTTGATTCGACTGTACGTCCGCGTTCAATCAGGACCGGTGCTGCGCCGGCACGGGCCAAAGTAAGCGCAGCAAACAAACCTGCAGGACCGGCACCAACCACCAATGGAGGGAACCTGAAATGGGGTGCCGGAAGAGTAACGGCGGGAACAGGAGAAACCGGGGAAAGGAAACGGCACTTTTTCAGAAGCATCTGCTCGTTTTTTGCTTTGAAATGAACGGTAAGAACAAAGTGCACATCGTTCCTGTTCCGGGCATCCACAGAACGATGGATTACGGAAAAGGAAAGAAGCTGATCCGCCGGGATACCGCATTTCCGGAGGATGGCTTTCTGAAGGTCCGTGTCCGTATAATCAAGCGAAAGAGCAAGATTGGAAAGTCGAAGCATTTTTAATCTTCCTCCTCACGGTGCCACCGGATGGAAGCAGGATCAGTAAAAGCTCTGTCAGGATAACGGACTTCGGTCAGCTCCAGACCGCACGGCGGGGCAGTCATTCCCAGATCAAGACGGTTATGGGATGCGAAAGCACGGGCAAAAGAATTGACTTCACGCTTATGAAGGCCGATTTCCTCCAGCGTGCCGGCGATAATCCGAACCATATTGTACAGGAAAGCATTTCCGCTGACTGTCAGCGTCAGAACAGGGCCGTCAGTTTTCAGTTCAGCATAATCCAGGGTACGTATGGTGGTGCGGGCGGTTCCGCCTGAAGCCTGGAAGGCAGAAAAATCATGTGTGCCTGTAAGAAACGCAAGCGCCTGCTGCATGGATAAAGCATCCAGCGGCACCGGCACATGCCAGTAAGTGTTTCGCAGAAGTGCACTCCCATGCCGGTTGTTCAGTATACGATAAGTATATGTTTTTCCCGAGGTCAGGAAACGGGCGTGAAAAGTATCAGGAACCTCACGAGCTGCCTGCACCCGGATATCCGGTGGAAGGAGATTGTTCAGAACGAAAGGAAATTTTTCCGGCGGTATTGTAGATCCTGTATCAAAGTGTACCATCTGCATTTTGGCATGGACCCCAGCATCTGTACGGGAGGAACCGGTAACGGTCAGCGGATGCGCACACGCTTCCGAAAGCGCTTCTTCCAGTACCTGCTGTACGGCAAGGCCATTCTGCTGACGCTGCCAGCCGACATATGCTGTTCCGTCATATTCCACAGTCAGGAGAATCCGTTTCAAAACAATACTCCCTTCAGGAAAATTCCTTCCAAGATGATGAGTGCGAGCAGAACTATAACGATTCCGAGCGCAATCCAGTCATTCCGGGTGGTTTTCAGTACGCGAAGGCGTGTCCGCCCTTCACCACCGTGATAGCAGCGGCTTTCCATTGCCATGGCGAGATCTCCGGCGCGCCGGAATGCACTGACAAATAAAGGAACAAGCAAGGGAACCATAGCCTTTGCGCGGGTCAGAAGATTGCCGCTTTCAAAATCAGCACCCCTGGCTATCTGCGCTTTCATAATTTTATCCGTTTCTTCCAGAAGCGTCGGGATAAAGCGCAGGGCAATCGTCATCATCATAGCCAGTTCATGTGCAGGGAAATGAATTATTTTCAGCGGCGACATCAGCATTTCAATGCCGTCCGAAAGCGCAACGGGTGATGTGGTGAGTGTCAGTAGGGAAGTACCGGCAACAAGAAAAACAAGACGAAGCGAATAAAAGAGTGCCTGGAAAAAACCTTCCCGGTAAATCCGGACAATCCAGAATGAAACCCAGACATCCTGGCCAGGCGTAAAGAACAGATTGAGCAGGAAGGTAAGGATGATAATCATTCGCAGCGGGCGAAGGCCTTTCAGCAGGAGCTTAAAAGGAACTTTCGACATTTTGCATGCAAAGAATATAAACACAAGGAGAAGAATATATCCGATAAAGGAGCGGGATAAAAAAACCGCAACGATGAAAATGATTGTGAGGATCAGTTTTACGCGGGGATCAAGACGATGTACAGCGCTGTCAACAGGATAGTACTGTCCCATGGCTATGTTATTCAGCATTTCGATTCCTCCTTTCGGAGGGAAACGCTTTGTTTCCTGTTCCGCCAGAGTTCAAGAATATACTCTTTCAGCTGTTTATAAATATCTTCTTCCTTTGGAGGACAGC
>CAMJTZ010000131.1 GCA_946408865.1 uncultured Clostridia bacterium | reverse complement strand
GGCCCCATTTTGCGGCCGCCGAGGAAGTAGTCCTTTTCACCGCCCGTACGGGTGCGGAGGAAGAAAAATACGCCGATGCCGATCATTGCAACCAGATAGATGATAAAGACGACCAGTTCCGTGTTCAAAGAAAATCACCACTTTCCATGAGTTCCACTCATTGAATCCTGTATACAGATAGACATTATATCGGCAGGAAGTGTGCAGCACAAGAGATCTTTCGTACTATTCTTGTTTATTATGATAAAGCGGCTGCGGATGAAACAAACGAATCACCGGGCGTGAAAAACGAAACGAACTGCAGGTAAAGCCGCAGGATACAATTGCAATCCGAAAAGGCGCATGCTATAATTTTTCCGATTTCGGTACCTTCGGAGGGAATATGAGTATTACAGATATCGTCATGCTTCTGGGCGGCGTTGCGATGTTCCTGTACGGAATGTCGCTGATGGGAAGCAGCCTGAAAAAGGTCGCGGGCAACAAGCTCGAACTGATTCTGTACAGGCTTTCCGGAACACCGCTGAGAGGCATTTTGCTCGGTACGGGTGTTACGGCTGTTATCCAGTCCTCCTCAGCAACGAGCGTGATGACGGTCGGTTTTGTGAACTCCATGATGATGAAGCTGCGGCAGGCGCTTTCCGTTATCATGGGCGCGGTGGTCGGCACCAGCATTACCGGCTGGCTGATCTGCCTGGGCGGCGTGGGCGGAAGCCAGGCTTCACCGGCTCTGGCCCTGATGAGCACGGAAGGAATCAGCGCCATGACGGCTGTGGCGGGTATCCTGATGCGGATGATCTGCAAGAAGAAGACGCTGGTTCATGTGGGAGACATCCTGATGGGTTTCGCTGTGCTGATGTTCGGCATGAAAACCATGAGCGGCGCGGTTTCCGGCCTGCGGGACGATCCCGGATTCATTTCTTTCCTGACCAGTTTCAACAATCCGCTGCTGGGGATCCTGATCGGTTTTGCCTTCACGGCCATCCTGCAGAGCGCCAGCGCTTCCGTCGGTATTCTGCAGGCGCTGAGCAGTACAGGGCTGATGACCTTTGAGGAGACGCTGCCGATCATTCTCGGTATTGCCATCGGCGCTTCCGTGCCGGTCATCATCTCCGGAATCGGATCCTCTGTGGAAGGACGCCGGACGGCTTTTTCCTATCCTGTGATTGAAATCCTGCGGGTGATCCTGTTTGCAGGCGTTTTCTACGGGCTGAACGCGGTGCTGCACTTTGATTTCATGGACAACAAGATGAACATGTTCAGCATTGCACTGATCAATACGCTGTTCCGTGTGAGCACGGTGTTTGTTCTGGCCTGGTTTATCCCGCTGATTGAGAAACTGATAATCAAACTGGTTCCGGCCGATCCGCATGAGGAAGCGGAGACGGAGGATATGAAACGGCTTGAGGAACGCTTCCTGGCTTATCCCACGCTGGCGGTTGAACAGACGCGCCTGACCATGAACAAAATGGCGGAGCTTGCGGAGCGCTCCATGGATACGGCGATCGCGCTGCTGGACAATTTTGATCCCAAAGGCTTCCAGGAAGTGGAATCCCTTGAAAGCATTGTGGACCGGTATGAGGACAAGATCGGCAGTTACCTGATGCGGCTGACCGGCCAGGAAATGACGGATACGCAGAACAAATCCGTAAGCCAGTACCTGCGCGCCATTACAGACCTGGAGCGTATCAGCGATCACGCGCTGAATATCGCACAGCGGGCGGAAGAAATCCGGGACAAGAAGATACGCTTCTCTGACAAAGGCAGCCGTGAAATGGACAACCTGAAGAAAGCGATTACAGAGATTCTTCATATTTCAATCGACAGTTTCATGACCGGAGATTCGGAAACCGCATACCGGGTGGAGCCGCTCGAACAGGTTATCGACATGATCTGCAGGAGGATGCGGGAAAAGCATACGGCCAGACTGCAGAAAGGCAAATGCACGATCGGGAACGGATATGTTTTCAACGACCTGATTTCAGACTTTGAGCGTGTATCCGATCACTGCTCCAATATCGCGATCGTACAGGTGGAACTGGAAGACAACGCACTGGACGTGCATGAGATGTCCGGGGCGCTGAAACAGGCGCATGAGCATCAGTTTGATCTTTACTACAGTGAATTTGAAGAACGCTATCTGCCCAAAAAGGAAAAAGAAAAGGACGAGTGAGCATGAGGGAATACCGGGAACCGGAATTCGCGACCCGTTTCCGCCGCCATGAGGACGAACTGAAATGGCTGTATTTCGAACTGTACCACAGCAATGAAATAGCTTACGATTCCTTTACGGATATGCTGTACCGCAGCTGGAAGGAACGGCCGGAAGCCCTGCGCGCCATGGACCGGGAGCGGGAAGAATTCCCGGGCTGGTACAGACGGCGTGATCTGACTGGTATGCAGCTGTATGTGAAAGCTTTTGCCGGAACGCTGCAGGGCGTCTTGAGAAAGCTGGACTATATTGAAGACTGCGGCATCGGCTGTCTTCATCTTATGCCGCTGCTGGAAAGCCCCGCGGACCGGAGCGACGGCGGATACGCCGTCAGCGATTTTCGAAAGATACAGCCGGAACTGGGCACCATGGAGGATCTGCGGTCGCTGACGGAAGAATGTCATGCGCGCGGGATGGCGGTATGCCTGGATTTTGTCCTGAACCACACGAGCGAGGACCATGAATGGGCCCGGCGTGCACGGTCAGGGGAAAAGGAATACCAGGACCGCTATTTCTTCTATGACAGCTGGGAGATCCCGAACGCCTACGAGCAGACGGTGCCGCAGGTGTTTCCGGCGACGGCTCCGGGGAATTTTACCTGGTGCCCGGAAGCGGGAAAAGTGGTAATGACCACCTTCCATCCGTATCAGTGGGACCTGAACTATATGAATCCGGCAGTTTTCAACGATATGACCGGCAATATGCTGTACCTGTGCAATTGCGGGGTGGATGTGATCCGGCTGGATGCTGTGCCGTATATCTGGAAAGCGCTGGGGACATCCTGCCGCAACCTGCCGCAGGTGCATACGCTTGTGCGGATGATGCGCATGGCCTGCGAGATTGTATGTCCCGGCACGCTGCTGCTGGGTGAAATTGTGATGGAACCGGACAAGGTGGCGCCGTATTTCGGAACGGCGGAAAAACCGGAATGCCACCTGCTGTACAATGTGACGACCATGGCAACGGTCTGGCACACGGTTGCCACCAAAGACGTACGGCTGCTGGCGCATCAGATGGAACAGCTGTTCCGCCTGCCGTGCGGTTATACTTTCCTGAACTATCTGCGCTGCCACGACGATATCGGGTGGGGACTGGACTACGGATTTCTGCGCCGGTTCGGGCAGGAGGAAATCCCGCACAAAAAGTTCCTGAACGATTACCTGACAGGGAAGTGGGGGAACAGTCCGGCGCGGGGCGAACTGTACAATGATGATCCACGGCTGGGCGACGCCCGACTTTGCGGCACGACCGCATCCCTGTGCGGGGTGGAAGCAGCGCGGGTTTCCGGCAGCAGGGCCGCGCTGTCCGGGGCGATCCGGATGGACGCGATGCTGCATGCGTTCATGTTCACACTGAGCGGGATGCCTGTGCTGTACAGCGGGGATGAAATCGCGCAGGAGAACGACAACAGCTATCACGATGACCCGCTGAAACAGGCAGACAGCCGTTACCTGCACCGGGGAAGCATGGACTGGGAAAAAGCGGAGAAACGAAAGAAAAAGACGACGCCGGAAGGAAAGCTGTTTGCGGCGATCCGGAAAATGGAAAAGATCCGGAGAGAACACGCCGCCTTCGATCCGGACGGCGATACCTGGCTGCTGGAAACCGGCAGCACCCATGTACTGGGCATCGGGCGTTACCGCCTCGGGGAACAGCTGCTGGCGCTGTTCAACTTTGCGGATGAGCCGCAGACGGTCCGGCTGGAGGACGGAAAAACCTACACCGATCTCATCAGCGGAAAAGAAGGAGACGCTCTGACGGTGAAAGTCGGCGCCGGGGATTTCCGGTGGCTGCTGCATCAGTATTGACCCTGGTTTTCTTTGACAAGCAAGGAAATCTATGATAACATCATTTGTAATGATTCCATCGGAAAATGAATATCAAAACAGGAAAAGGGGAATGATCTGATGTTCAGACATATCGGACGCAAGGTAAAGGGACTGGCTGTTGTTATTTGTACGGTCGGGATTATCGGATCCATCGGCGCGGGCGTTGCCCTGTATCTGACAAAGGTTCTGCAGCTGATTCCCTGCCTGGCTATTGCCATCGGCGGTCCGGTTGTGAGCTGGCTGTGCGGCTGGGTGCTGTACTGTATCGGAGATACGCATGTAAAAATTGAACGGCTGGAGAACAAACTGATCCCTAAGCCTGCCTACGCGGAATATCTTTCCGCGAATGCTCCGGTGCGCGGCGCGTGCGAGATCTGCGGGAGAACCACGGACCTGATCAGCGCCCGGATTGAGGATCAGCTGGGAACCCGCTACCGCAAAGTCTGCCGGGAATGCTTTGCGGCGAATAACTGCTCCGAAGCCGACTGATAAAAAACCGGAAAATCAGGGAGAAAAAAGCGCTCTGCAAGGCGCTTTTTTTCTTGACTTTAAAAAAGCGCAAAGCGTATAATAATCAAGTGGTCCGAACCCGGAATCGGCCGGGGAGGACAGCGATCGAATTCAATAAGGAGGGAATGTCATGGACGCTGGGAGTAGCAGCGGCATACCGGTCGGGCGAAGCCTGCGGAACCTGAGCGCCGTGGCGTTCCTGCTCCGTTCGTCATTTTCCTAGGCGGGACTTCGTCTGCCCGTATGCACCGTGTGCTTACTGCTGGCTTCATCATCCTGTAAGTGGGAGGGAGCAAGCATGGCGGATCATTCTGTCACAATGGAGAACACTTTATCCACTCTGCTGTCAGACAAGAAATATTCAACGATCCGGGACGTTCTGATTACCATGAACCCCGCTGATATTGCCGCGGTCTTTTCCGGCGTGGAACCGGAGAAGCTGCCGCTGCTTTTCCGTCTGCTGCCGAAAGAACTGGCAGCGGAAAGCTTCGTTGAAATGGACAGCGAACAGCAGGAAGCGCTGATCCGGGGAATCAGCGACAGCGAACTGCGCCAGGTGATGGACGAGCTGTATGTGGACGACGCGGTGGACATCGTTGAGGAAATGCCCGCGAATGTCGTGCAGCGGATTCTGGCTCAGTCCGATCCGGAAATGCGCAAGGAAATCAACGAGATCCTGCAGTATCCGGAAAATTCAGCCGGCTCTGTCATGACAACGGAATATGTCAAGCTGAGTCCGGACATGACGGTCGGCGACGCGATCCTGCGGATCCGCCGGACCGGCGTGGACAAGGAAACGATCTATACCTGCTATGTGCTGGAGAACCGGATCCTTGTCGGTACCGTATCGGTGAAGAGTCTGCTGCTGGCGCCGAGCGACCTGCAGACGATTGACAGCATCATGGAGTCAAACCTGATTACGGTAACGACTCATACCGACCAGGAAGAAGTTGCCCAGACCATGAGCAAATACAACCTGCTGGCGATTCCCGTCGTGGACGGGGACAACCGGATGGTCGGCATCGTCACATTCGACGACGCCATGGACGTTATGGAAGACGAGGCCACCGAGGACA
>CAMJTZ010000130.1 GCA_946408865.1 uncultured Clostridia bacterium | reverse complement strand
TCGTTTTCCAGAGCTACAACCTGATTCCGCACCAGACGGTGCTGGCCAACGTGGAGCTGGCGCTGACGCTTTCCGGCATCGGCCGGGAGGAACGGCGCCGCAGGGCGATCGAAGCGCTGGAGCAGGTGGGGCTGAAGGACCAGCTGCGCAAGAAGCCGAACGAACTGAGCGGCGGCCAGATGCAGCGTGTCGCCATCGCGCGGGCGCTGGTAAACAATCCGGAGATCCTGCTGGCGGACGAACCGACCGGCGCCCTGGACAGCGAAACCAGCGTCCAGGTCATGGAGATCCTGAAGGAAGTTTCCCGGAAACGGCTGGTTATCATGGTGACGCATAACCCGGACCTGGCGAACGAATACGCCGACCGGATTATCCGCCTGCTGGACGGCCAGGTTGTGAGCGACGAGCAGACAGTACGGGAGAGCGCGCCGGAGGAAACGGTCCGGGAGGACACGAAGAAGAAACGCTCCATGAGCTTCCGGACCGCGCTGAAGCTGAGCCTGACCAACCTGATGACCAAGAAGGGACGGACGATCCTGACCGCCTTCGCCGGATCCATCGGGATTATCGGCATCGCGCTGATCCTGAGCATATCCAGCGGCGTGGACCGGTTCATCGACCGGGTGCAGCGGGACACGCTGTCCGCCTATCCGCTGGAGATCAACTCCCAGAGCATGGACATGACGGAAACACTGCAGAACATGTTCGACGCGGACACGGGCGGCGGTGAGGCGCACAACGACGGGAAAGTTCATTCCGGAACGCGGATGACCAATACCATGAGCGCCATGATGAGCGGCGTGAAGGAAAACGACCTGAAATCCTTCAAGGCCTGGCTGGACGACCCGGCAAACGGGATCGGCAAGCTGGTATCCGGCATTCAGTACGAATACGATACGCCGCTGGTGATCTACCGGACGGACGGCGGGCGGAAGATGCAGGTGAACCCTTCCACCACCATGCAGTCCACCGGCATGATGGACATGTGGAACTTCGGCGCGGCCGGCGCGGGCATCCAGCAGACCATGATGGACACCTTCATGAAGCGGATGAACGTCTTTGAGCCGATGCTGGACAACGAGGAGCTGCTGAAGAGCCAGTACGACATCCTTTACGGGCGCATGCCGGAAAGCATGTACGAGGTCGTGCTGATCCTGAACAAGCGGAACGAGCTGAGCGACTACACGCTGTATTCCCTGGGACTGAAAGACCAGGGGGAACTGCGGGGCCAGTTTACAAACCTGATGCAGGGGGACGGCGTCGAAAGCGTGGATATGGAATTCACGTATGAAGAGCTGCTGAACCTTGAATTCAGGCTGATGCCGACAACAGACCTGTATGTCAAATCCGGAAGCTTCTGGAAAGACCAGAGCAGCAACGAAGCTTTCCTGGCGAAAAAACTGGCGGAAGCGACGGAACTGAAGGTCGTCGGCGTGATCCGGCCCTCGGAGGGGACCGTCGCCACCTCCAACAGCGGCACAATCGGATACAGGCGGGAACTGATGCACGAGATGATCCGCCGGGTGAACGAAAGCGCAATCGTGCAGGAACAGATGGCTGAGCCGGAGAAGGACGTGTTTACGGGACAGCCGTTCCACACGGATATGATCGACGTGCTGAGCCTGGTGGATACCATGGAGATGCCGGAAGTGATCGCGCTGATGGAAGAAAAGGGATTCATTCCGCGGGGAATGATTCCGGACATGCTGAAGCCGCTGATTACCAAGGATATCGTACAGCAGTTCGTCCAGAAGGGAACCGTCATGATGGACGGAAACACGCTGGAGAAGAACCTGGTGAAGCTGGGGGTCAGCGACGAAAGCAAACCGTCGGCCATCCAGATTTACCCGAAGAATTTCGAATCCAAGCAGACGCTGACCGCGAAGATCCGGCAATACAACAAGGAAGCCGGCGAGGGGAAGGCGATCCACTACACGGACATAATGGAACTGCTGATGTCCAGTGTGACGACGATCGTCAACTCGATCAGCTACGTACTGATCGCGTTCGTAGCCATCAGCCTGGTGGTTTCCTCCATCATGATCGGCATTATCACCTACATCAGCGTGCTGGAGCGGACGAAGGAGATCGGTATCCTGCGGTCCATCGGCGCGAGCCGGAGGGACGTGGGCCGCGTATTCAACGCGGAGACGCTGATCGTCGGCTTCGCGGCGGGATGCATCGGAATCGCGATTACCCTGCTCCTGGTGATCATCGCGAACATCATCCTGCAGTCCCTGACGGGCATCGGCGGACTGGCGTTCCTGCCCTGGGGCGGTGCGGGCATCCTGGTGCTGATTTCCATGGCGCTGACGCTGATTGCGGGAATCATTCCCTCCCGGATGGCGTCGAAGAAGGATCCGGTGGTTGCGCTGCGCAGTGAGTAAGCCGGAAAATAAAAGGAAAAAACGCGGAAAACGCAGAAATATAAACAGTTGTGAATCGCACAGGAAGGAAGAGAGTTATGTACAACAAAGTCGCGACAGATATGAACTTTGCAGCCAGGGAAAAACAGACGGCGGAAATGTGGAAGGAAAAGGACATCATCCGCAAGAGTTTTCACCACCGGGACGGTGCGGAGCAGTTCACCTTCTTTGACGGGCCGCCTACCGCCAACGGCAAGCCGCACATCGGGCATATCGAGACGCGCGTGATCAAGGACCTGATCCCCCGATACCACACCATGAAGGGGAAGAGCGTGCTGCGCAAGGCCGGATGGGATACCCACGGCCTGCCGGTGGAGCTCGAAGTTGAAAAGACACTTGGCCTCGACGGGAAGCCCCAGATCGAGCAGTACGGCATCGAGCCGTTCATCGCCGAATGCAAAAAGAGCGTATGGAAATACCTGCATGAGTGGGAGAAGATGTCCGAACAGGTCGGTTACTGGGTGGACATGGAGCATCCCTATATCACCTATGACAACAACTATATCGAGAGCGAATGGTGGAGCCTGAAGCAGATCCATGAAAAGGGACTGCTGTACCAGGGACACAAGATCGTGCCGTACTGCCCGCGCTGCGGAACGGCGCTGTCCAGCCATGAAGTGGCCCAGGGCTACAAGAACGTGAAGGAAATCTCCGCCTTTGTGCGCTTCATGGTAAAGGGCGAGCCGGATACCTACCTGCTGGCCTGGACGACCACACCCTGGACGCTGCCGAGCAACCTGGCGCTGTGCGTGAACGCCCATGAAACCTACTGCCGCGTACTGGTCAAAGACGAGGGAAAGACCTGCATCATGGCCAAGGCGCTGGTGGAAAAAGTATTCGAGGGACGGGAAACCGAGATCAAAGATGAATTCCCGGGCGCCGACCTGAAGGGCATGGAGTACGAACCGCTCTACCGCTTCCGCGAGCCGGACGGAAAAGCCTGGTTCGTCGTATGCGACGATTATGTCACGATGGAAGACGGCTCCGGCATCGTCCACATCGCGCCTGCCTTCGGTGAAGACGACAACCGCGTCTGCAAGGAGAACGGCGTGCCGTTCATCAACCTGGTGAACACCCAGGGCAAATTCGACGAGGATACGACCTGGGCCGGCACCTTCGTGAAGGACGCGGATCCCCTGATCCTGAAGGATCTGAAGGAACGCGGACTGCTGTTCGCGGCGGTTCCCTTCGCGCATGATTATCCCTTCTGCTGGCGCTGCGACACGCCCCTGCTGTACTACGCGCGGCCGACCTGGTTCATCCGGATGACCGCGCTGCGGGACAACCTGGTGCGCAACAACCGGACCGTGAACTGGATGCCGGACAACATCAAGGACGGCCGGATGGGCAACTTCCTGGAGAACGTGATCGACTGGGGCCTCAGCCGGGAACGCTACTGGGGAACGCCCCTGCCGGTATGGAAGTGCGAAGAGGGCCATCTGCACGTGATCGGCTCCCGGGAGGAACTGCGGAAGATGGCAATCACCGATCCCGGCCCGGACGTGGAACTGCACCGGCCCTTCATCGACACCGTGACGATCCGCTGCCCCGAGTGCGGCAAGGAGATGCACCGGGTGAAGGAAGTTATCGACTGCTGGTACGACTCCGGCAGCATGCCCTTCGCGCAGTGGCACTATCCCTTTGAAAACAAGGACATGTTTGAAAAGAACTTCCCGGCGGACTTCATCTCCGAAGCCATCGACCAGACCCGCGGATGGTTCTACACGCTCGAAGCGATCTCCACGCTGCTGTTTGACCGCGCGCCGTTCAAAAACTGTATCGTGATGGGTCACGTGCAGGACGCGGAAGGCCGCAAGATGAGCAAACACCTGGGCAACGTCGTGGATCCCTTCGAAATGCTGGACAAGTTCGGCGCGGACGCGCTGCGCTGGTACTTCTACACGACCTCCGCGCCGTGGCTGCCCAAGCGCTTCAGCGATGAAGCCGTGCAGGAAGGCCAGCGGAAGTTCCTGGCGACGCTGCAGAACACCTACGCCTTCTTCGCGATGTACGCGCAGATCGACGGATTTGATCCGCAGGCGCATCCGCTGGAAAAGACGGAACTGACGCTGATGGACCGCTGGATCCTGAGCAAGCTGAATACCCTGATCGCCGAAGTGGACGACCACCTGGCCAACTACCGGATCACGGAAGGCGCGAACGCGCTGGCCGCGTTTGTCGACGACCTGAGCAACTGGTATGTGCGCCGCGGCCGCGAACGCTTCTGGGGCAAGGGAATGGCCGGCGACAAGGAAGCCGCCTTCGCCACGCTGTACCACGTGCTGGTGACGCTGAGCAAGGTCTGCGCGCCGTTCATCCCGTTCCTGGCGGAAGAGATCTGGCAGAACCTGGTTGTGAACAACGTGCCCGGCGCCGCGGAGAGTGTGCATCTGACCGATTTCCCGGTCAGCGACGCGAGCCGCATCGATCCGGACATGGAGAAGCAGATGGACGCGCTGCTGGAAGCGGTCCAGCTGGGACGCGCCTGCCGCAACGCGGCGAACCTGAAGGTCCGCCAGCCGCTGGCAAAGATGTATGTCAAGGGCGCGGCTTTCGACAAGGCGTATCAGGAACTGTGCGAGGACGAACTGAACGTGCAGGAGGTCGTCTTCACCGAGGACGCGCGCGCCTTCACAACCTATAAGCTGAAGCCGCAGATGCGGACCCTGGGACCGAAGTACGGCAAGCTCCTGGGCAAAATCGGCCAGAAGCTGGGCGAAATGGACGGAAACGACGTCGTGGACGCGTTTGCCCGCGGCGAGGAAGTTTCCTTCATGATTGACGACACTCAGGTCACCCTGGCCAAGGACGACGTGCTGACAGAGCCGATGCAGAAGCCCGGCTTCACGGCCATGGAAGACAAGGGCGTCACGGTGGTGCTGGACACCAACCTGACGGAGGATCTGATCCGCGAAGGCTACGCCCGCGAAGTAATCTCCAAGCTGCAGACAATGCGCAAGGAGGCCGGTTTCGAGGTGACCGACCGGATCAACGTGACCTACAGCGGCGACGACGAACTGGCAGCGGCGGTGGAAGCCTTCCGCGAGATGATCACCCGGACCACGCTGGCCCTCAGCCTGGAGCGCGGCGACGCGCCGGAAGGCGCCGTTTCCCGCGAGTGGGACATCAACGGCAAAAAGGCTGTGCTCGGAGTACAGAAAAACGCATGAAAATCGCAATGATCGGGCAGGACATTCCGGTGCTCCTGCCCACCCTTTTAA
>CAMJTZ010000129.1 GCA_946408865.1 uncultured Clostridia bacterium | reverse complement strand
AGCCTGCTGGACTATATCCGCAAGAGCCGTGTGACCGCGGGCGAAGCCGGCGGCATTACGCAGCATATCGGCGCCTACACGGTGAACGTGGACGGACGCCAGATCACCTTCCTCGATACCCCCGGCCATGAAGCTTTCACAGCCATGCGCGCCAGAGGCACACAGGCGACGGATATCGCCGTGCTGGTGGTCGCCGCGGACGACTCCGTGATGCCGCAGACCGTTGAATCCATCAACCACGCCAAGGCGGCGGAAGTGCCGATTATCGTGGCGATCAACAAGATGGACAAACCGGACGCCAATCCCGAGAAGGTCAAACAGGACCTGACTCAGTATGGACTTGTCTGCGAGGACTGGGGCGGAGAAACAATCTGCGTGCCGGTATCCGCCAAGACAGGCGACGGTGTGGATGAACTGCTGGAAATGATTCTGCTGCAGGCTGACGTGCTGCAGCTGCAGGCGAATCCGAACCGGCTTGGCCGCGGCGTTATTATCGAGGCGAAACTGGACAAGGCGCGGGGACCGCTGGCCACCGTGCTGCTGCAGAACGGTACCCTGCATGTGGGCGATAACATCATCGCCGGCATGGCAGCGGGCAAGGTGCGCGCACTGATCAATGACAAGGGCGAGCGGGTTGATTCCGCCGGTCCCTCCATGCCTGTGGAAATCATGGGCTTCGACGATGTGCCGAGCGCCGGTGACGAGATGATCGCTGTGGGCGACGACCACCTGAGCCGCCAGGTTGCGGACGAGCGCAAGGAAAAACTGAAAGCCAGCCGCGAAGCAACGATGGCGAAGATGAGCATGGAGAACCTGTTTGCATCCATTGAAGCGGGTAAGGTGACCACGCTGAACCTGATCATCAAGGCGGATGTGCAGGGCTCCGTGGAAGCGGTCAAGCAGGCCATGGAGAAACTGAGCAGCGACGAGGTCAAAATCCGTGTGCTGCACAGCGCCGCAGGCGCCATTACCAAGGACGATGTGAATCTTGCTTCTGCGTTCAACGCAATTATCATCGGCTTCAACATCCGGCCGGATGCTTCCGCCAGGGAAGCCGCTGAAAAGGCAAAGGTGGACGTGCGGCTCTATACGGTTATTTACAAGGCGATCGAGGATATGGAACTGGCAATGAAGGGCCTGCTCGAGCCTGAATACCGCGAAGTACTGCTGGGCCATGCAGAGGTGCGCAATGTATTCAAGATCACCGGTGCGGGCATCATCGCCGGCTGCTATGTTACGGACGGCAAGGTGCAGCGCAACGCCAACGTACGTCTGCTGCGTGACAACGTGGTGGTTCACGAGGGCAAGCTGAGCAGCCTGCGCCACCTGAAGGACGACGTGAAGGAAATGGCGGCCGGCTACGAATGCGGTATGAGCCTGGAAGGCCACAACGATATCAAGGAAGGCGATATCGTCGAGTGCTATATCATGGAGGAGATTCCGCGCTAAATGAGCAGCTATCAGAGAATAGACCGAATTTCGGAGGAAGTCCGCCGCGAGGTGGATGCCATTATCCGGGAAGAACTGGGGGATCCGCGTATCAGCGGGACATTCTCCATTACCCGGGCAGAAGTTACCGGGGATCTGCGGTACGCGAAGATTTATGTGAGCGTACTGGAGGATGACAGGCGGGATGAGCTGATGGAAGCGCTGAAAAGCGCGAAAGGGTTTATCCGGCGGTCTCTCGGAAAACGGATGATCATCCGCTACAGTCCGGAACTGATCTTCATCAGTGACAAGAATATCGAATACGGCGTACATATTGCCAAAGTACTGGCAGATGCCGCACGGACAGAGGAGAGCGGTCATGGAAGCAACGAAACGGAATCCTGAAGCGGTGGCCCGGTGCATCCGGGAAGCACAAACGATTGCGGTTGTCAGCCACGTAAATCCGGACGGAGACACCCTGGGCAGCGCTGCCGCCATGCGCCTGATTCTTGAGGCGATGGGCAAGGATGTAACCCTCTTCTGCGACGGTAAAATTCCGGATCAGCTGTCCTTCCTGCCCGGCGCGGATCTGTTCCGCGTTCCGTCAGGGAATGAAGGGTCTTTTGACCTGCTGCTGGCCGTGGATGTCAGCGACATAAAAAGAATGGGCAGTGCCGCCGGTCTTATCAGCCATTGCAGTCAGACTGCGCAGATTGACCATCATCCGACAAATCCGCTGTTCATGAAGGTGAACAGCGTGGACGGAGAATCCCCGGCAAACTGTATCCTGATCCGGGAACTGATGGATATTCTGAACGTTCCGGTAACCAGGGATATCGCAATCTGCCTTTACACCGGCATCAGTACGGATACCGGCAATTTTGCCTTCGGAGCGACCAACGCGGAAGCGTTCCGGATTATGAGCGATCTGATGGAGCATGATCTGCCGCTGGCAAAACTGAACCGGATTCTGTTCCGGGTAAAGAGCAGGGAACAGATCAGACTGCTGGGCAAAGCCCTGGAAAGCCTCCGCTTCTGCGGAGAAGGTGACCGGATCGCCGTGATGACACTGACAAGAAAAGATTTTGACGCCTGCGGCGCACTGAGCGAACATGCGGATACCATCGTCAACTACGGCATGGATACCCAGCATACAGACATGGCGCTGCTGGCACGGGAGGCGAACGACGGAAAGATCAAGTTCAGTCTCCGCGCGCGGGAACCGTTCCGCGTGGACGGCGTTGCGGGCCGGTTCGGCGGCGGAGGACATCCGCAGGCGTCCGGGATTACGATGGACGGAACACTGGAGGAATGCGTTGAAAAGGTCCTTCGGGTCATGGAAGCAACGATTGCATCCGGTGAAAAGTAACAGATAAAGAGATGAATCATGAACGGATTTTTTAACATATGGAAACCGGCAGGAATGTCGAGCGCTGCGGTCGTCGCCGTGATTCGGCGCCTGACGGGAGAGAAGCGTACAGGTCATGCCGGCACGCTGGATCCGGAGGCCGCGGGCGTACTTCCCATCATGACGGGGAAAGCCACGCGGCTTTTCGATTACCTGGTGGACAAGGAAAAGGAATATGAAGCCGTGTGCGCCTTCGGAACCAGCACGGATACACAGGATTTCACCGGCAGGGTGCTGGAAACCGGAGACCGGTATCCGGACCTGGAGACCGTTCGTGAAAAGGCGAAAGCGCTGACCGGGGAAATCCGTCAGAAACCCAGCGTCTACAGTGCGATCAAGGTGGGCGGACAGCCCCTCTACGCCAGAGCGCGCAGAGGTGAAACAGTGGACGTGCCGGAAAGGACTGTGATGATCCGCAGTATTGAGGTTACCGGTGAGGAACCGGATCACGGCGTCGCACTCCGGGTACGCTGCGGAAAAGGAACCTATATCCGTACACTGTGCCACGACCTGGGAAAGAAGTGCGGCTGTCCGGCGCATATGCGGAGTCTGCTGCGGACGAGGAGCGGCGTGTTCAGGCTCGATACAGCGCTGACGCTGGAGGATGCGCGGACGCTGGCATCGGAGGGAAAGCTGGCCGGACGGATGCTGGCGCCGGATTATCCGCTCGGGCACCTGCAGAAGGTGGATGTCCCTCCGGAATTCGCGAAGCAGGTGGCTGCAGGAGCAAAGATTCCGGCGGATTTTCTCGGAGAGGCACTGCCACCGGAAACAGAAAACCTGCGGTTATACCTGGACGGGGCTTTCTGGGGGATTGTCCGGCGTGAAGGCGGTATGCTGGTATGGCGGGCGCAGATCGCACCGGAAACCTGAATCATTTTTTTTCGTTAACAGAAAAGCATTGGATGGTCGGGATATTATTATGAAATTGATCTGGAATCAGGAACCGGGCGGTCCGTCCGTACTGGCACTGGGAACCTTTGACGGCGTGCACAGGGGGCACCAGGCCCTGCTGGATGCGGGAAAAAAGTACGCAGGGGAGAGGGGAATTTTCCTTCGGGCGTGTTCTTTTGACCGGCATCCGCTGGAAGTGCTGAAACCGGAAGCGGCACCCGGACTGCTGACGACGCTGCCGGAAAAAATCGCGCTGATGGAGCAATACGGTGCGGATGAACTGCAGCTGCTTCATTTCACACAGGAAATGGCTGACATGGAACCGCAGGATTTCCTGGATATGCTGCGGAAGACGTCAGACCTGAAGGCCGTGGTGGCCGGATGGAATTATTCCTTCGGCAGAGGCGGTAAAGGCGGCGCGGAACTGCTGTACGCGGATGGAAAAAAACACGGGTACGACGTTCTGATTGTTCCGCCGGTAAAAACGGAGGACGGTGAAATCATCTCCTCCACGACCATCCGGAACCTTCTGCAGCAGGGATGCATCAGCAAAGCATCCGCGATGATGGGACATCCTTACGAGCTGCACGGCCCGGTGACAGACGGGAAACACATGGGACACCGGATCGGCGTGCCGACAGCCAATGTGGATCCCGGAGCGCAGAAACAGCTGCCGGCCTTCGGCGTCTACCCCTGCCGGATGATCACGGAAGCAGGAGAATGCCCGGCGGCGGTGAACATCGGCATACAGCCGACGATGCCATCCGGAAAGATAACGGTGGAAGCTCATGTGCTGGACGGGGAACCGGAACTGTACGGCCAGGATGTGACACTGATTCCGGGGGACCGGATCCGGCCGGAAAAGAAGTTTGAGTCCGCGGAAGCGCTGACGGAACAGATCCGGAGGGACCAGGATGCCGTGCGGGAATGGTATGTCAGGAATGCCCCGGAGGCCTGAAAATGGCATGGATGGTAAGAAAAGAGACATTCCGCTGCCTTGTTGAATGTCAGGGGAAATGATATAATCAAAAGGCCTGCAGATCTTTGCAGGAAGGACCCGGATTTGAGGAGGAACAATATGCCAGCGACCAAATTCGATAAGGAATCCATCAAAAATACGATTATCGGAAAAATCCAGCGCTATAACGGGCTTACGATCAATGAAGCCTCCAAATCACAGATCTACCGCGCGGTGGCGTCCACCGTCCGGGATCAGATCATGCAGAAAATGATTTCCAGCCGTGAAGCATGGAAAAAGCAGAAAGGCAAAAGCCTCTATTACCTGAGCGTCGAATTCCTGATGGGTCGCAGCATGTACTGCAACATGCTGAACCTGCTGTCCACGAAGGAATACACAGAAGCCCTGAAAGAGCTGGGCATTGACATCAAGGACATCCTGAAGGAAGAGCCGGAACCCGGCCTGGGAAACGGCGGCCTCGGACGGCTGGCAGCCTGCTTCCTGGACAGCCTGAGCCGGCTGGACCTGCCGGCCATGGGATGCACCATCCGTTATGAATACGGCCTGTTCCGCCAGAAAATCGTGGACGGACAGCAGGTTGAACTTCCCGACAGCTGGCTGGACAACGGAAACGTCTGGGAAACCGCTGTGATGGAAGATGCCTGTGAGGTACACTTCGGCGGCCATGTGGACGAGATCGAAGTCAACGGGAAGCAGAAATTCATTACCAAGGATTACTATACGGTGGAAGCCGTGCCGTACGACATGCCGATTGCCGGTTACGACGCCACCATCGTGAATCCGCTCCGGATGTGGTCTGCACGGAGCCCGAAGAGAATCGACCTCGGCAGCTTCGGGGAAGGCCGCTATGTACAGGCATCCGAGGAGATTGAACTGGCGGAAGCAATCAGCAAGGTGCTGTATCCGGAAGACCGTCACTATGAAGGAAAAATGCTGCGGCTGAAACAGCA
>CAMJTZ010000128.1 GCA_946408865.1 uncultured Clostridia bacterium | reverse complement strand
TTGACATCGTGGGGGTCATAGGTTCGAGTCCTACTAATCCCACCAAAGTAAAGGGAGTCCGCGAAAGCGAGACTCCTTTTGCTTTGGTGGGAATATCAGAACCTGTGACTACGGGGCCCTGCGATCACGACCATATCCGTTGCGGAACATAGGTTCGAGTCCTGAAATACAAGAAAAAGAAGGGCCCGTCTTTTCAAAAGCAAAAAGATGTGGTAATATGATCCGGAAAAGGGAAACCTTAATATTTTACAACCGAATCGAAAGGAGATTCAGGATGATTATTCTTTGTATCATTTTGGGGATTCTGCTGATTGGCAGCGGCTTTTCACTCATGCTGACGCCTCTGGCGACGTTCATGGCGGCCGGTTTCATTATCGGTATCGGTATGCTCGTCTACGGTATCGTCGGACTGGCTAACAGCATCAAGTACAACGTAGGCGCGCTGGCGATCATCACCAACGTTCTGGCGATCATCGTCGGTATCATCTGCTTCATCCGCCCCGGCGCGACCCTGGTGATTGATACGGTGCTGCTCTATATCATCGGTGCATACTTCGTTCTGCACGGCATCCTGTCCATCGCGATCTCGATCCAGGAAAAGAAGGAGAACGACCATTGGTTCCTGGAGCTTATCACAGGTATCCTGAGCATTGGCGTCGGTGTCTTTACCTTCATTTTCCCGCAGGTGACAGCGGTGGCGGTAGGCATCCTCATCGGCCTGTACTTCATCGAAGCCGGTATCAGCCTGATCGCAATGCGCTTTGCGCTGGACGACGACTGAGTCCGGATCCTGAAAAAACATACAGCAGCTGCCGGGGGAAGAAAACGCCCCGGCAGCGTTTTTTACTGTCAAGGGCGTCATAAGGTTTCCTTCCGATCTTTCTATAGCTCTGCACCTTCGGCTTTGAGTTTTCGGATCGTCAGGTGCTATGTTTCAAATTTTTTAATTTTCCGCGCCATTAACATTTTTGTAACAAGGCGAAAACGGGTCTTTCAGAACCGTTCAAGGAACTCCGCCGGTGTAAAAGCGGGGATTTTGCTTTGCTGATAATCTTTAATATTTCTGGTAATGATGGCTGTTGCACGTATGCGTTCAGCGGTTGCTGCCTGAACCGCATCTTCATAATCCTTCCACATCATGCCCGCAGCTTTTTCCATGTCGGAACTACTCAATTCAGTAAAATGAAAGATTAAGGCCAGTTTTTTCAAAACCTCATAAATCTTTGCAGGAGTCAATTCTTTCCGCATCATATAGACCATATCAGCAAAAGTCAGCGCGGAAACATAGCCATTAACCAGATTGGTTTCGCACAATTTCCAGACTTTTGAGGATGCTTCAATATGAGGTTCCCGGTTTTGCAGAACATCCAGTATAATGTTTCCGTCAATCAGCACATTCATACTTCGCTTTCAGCCTTTCTGCTTTTACCCGGTCTAAATCAGCGCTTTCTTTCAAAATTCCTGTCAGGGAATCCGTCAGGTAAGAAACCGCAGCTTTACGGGGGATGAATCTTCCGACTTCTTTTCCATTTTTGGTGACGATTACTTCGCCGCCGTTCATCACAATATGAAGATATCTGCCGAAGTTGTTCTGCATTTCTGTCGATGTAGCAGTTGCTATTGCTTCACTCATGTTAATAACAGCCTCCTCTCACAATGGCCAATTCTATTATATATCATTTTAGCTAATTTGCAACAAAAAACTGTCAATTCCATCACCTGACAGGTGCCAGTTCTGCAGGCCCTCCTTGATTGATTTCGGGGTGCCTGCTGGCTGGCTGCAGGATTCCCGGTGAATGCTGATGCGGACACCGTAATCCGTCTTTTACCGCCGGTCGTAGCTGAACCGGTGAACGCGCCGGGAATACTCCCGGATCATTTTCCGGATCTTTTCCTGGTCCTTGGTGACCTGGGCGGGGGAGATGTTCCATTTCGCCGCCAGTGAGAGGAGCAGGGGCTGTTCACATCCGGTATCGACCTTTTCCAGCATCGCCTGATAAACCTCCAGCAGCCGGCCGGACAGGCATCTGGCGAATTCCTGAAGGGCTGTGGTGTCGTCGGATTCATTCCCGGGAAATGCTGCTTCCGCGGATGGATCTGCAAGGTGCAGATCGTTGTCGATGGAATCGTCATCATCGTTTGTGATGTGCATGACGTAGGGCAGCGGCCACTTTTCTTCCAGCAGGTACCGCAGCGTTTCCTCAGAAGGCATGTATCCGTTTGATTCCTCAAATTCTTCTGCGATGTGCTGCCGCAGACACAGGCGTTCTTCTTTTTCCTTCCGGGTCAGTTTCATCCGGATGTTTTTGTCGTTGCAGGCAGCCTGCCGGTTGCTGAATTTGTGGTATTCCCGGAAAAACCGGAGATCTTCGATGGGCCTGCCGGTGAAGGGGTCGATATCCCCCAGGGATACGCACACCCGGACCGGCGTGGTGCTGTCGGTGTTTACGAAGCGGTAGGCAATTGTGTTCTGGTCGGCGATACAGGTTTTATGCAGTTCGTTGCAGTGAATTCCGGAGTTTCTCATGTTTTCCTCCTTTTGCTCTTCTCCGTCCATCGCCTCGTGTGCACCCGGGGCATATGTCGTTTCTTTGTGTCGGGTTTTCTGTCGGTTCGTCAGCTGACTGTCTGCGCGGTTGTCTCTGCGGCGCTGTCTTTCGGACCGTTCCGCTGGTAACAGGATAGGGGAAAAGGAATGAAAAAACCGCATCACGGATGATGCGGCACTGTCGTCAAATTTGTTGCATTTTGGATTCTATCTCCAGCAGTTTATTCGCCAGTTCCATGATTTTCCGGTAGCTGTCTTCCGATAGCTGTTCCAGGATTCTTCCGGCTTCCCGGGTCCGTTCGGCGGACGGGCCGGTATTGTACCGGTCCGGGAGCAGGGATTGCGGATCTGCCTCCAGGGCGTCTGCGTAGCGGAGCAGGGTGCATACGTTCATCTCATGCTGTCCTTTTTCATGACGGTGTACGGCGTTCCGGTCCGTGCCCATCCGGTCGGCCAGCTGATCCTGGGACAGCTTCTGCTTTTTCCGCTGCTGCCGGATTTTTTCTCCGATTTCAGCCGGATCATTCTCGTGCCATGGTACCGGCATCTGCACCCTGCTCACCTCCTTTCCGCTGTCTTTGGTCAAAAAAAACAGGGCCGGTCATCTGCAGGTGATATCTGCAGTTCACCGGCCCCACATCGGCCCTTCGTCATACCCCATTATATGACGGCTTTTTATTCAGTTTCTTTCCGGCATCCGGACGGCCTGCACTTTTTCCGGTCCAGTTCAAAGACGTCATAGGTGCCGTCCCGGCGTTTCCGGATCTCCGCGTCCTTGCCCTGCGACAGGATGTTCTTCAGGGCGGTACAGATTTCTTCGTTCATTTCCCTGAACTTTCCGAGGGTTTCTTCCGCCATTCCGATCACTTCCTTTTTACTGGGGATCGGGAGGCGATTTAAACCGCTTTCCGGGCGGGTCCGCCGGCAGGGTAGCTGGTCTTGTGTCCGCTCAGGCAGGTGGCGAAGATGATGCCGGGCATCGAGTCCGGATATAAATGCAGAAACGGTTTTCCGCAGAGAGAACAGCGGATCGGGATCCTTCCGGCTTCTGTGCCGGATTTGGCTTCAGGTGCTTGGTTCTCGTTCTTCATGGGTCTTCCTCCTTGATCTTGTCTCTGTCCGGTCCCTTGCCGGATGTCTGAGTGGAAACTCCTCCTTCGCGTTCCGGCGGCCGCGGAGGGGAGTGAAGCAGCGTTTCCGCTCCACAAGGGAGTGTATCGGGAGGCAAATGTTACCACCGGATCTGGTGGAATAAAATGGACGATCCGGTAATCCACAGGCGGATTTTCGCGTCCTGCAGCCCTTGATTTTCCGGCCTCCGACGGAACATCAAGGCTTCCGGGAGGGCTGTGGATAACCCGCGGGGCGCTTGATCGGCCTGGCCTGCGGGATTTGCCATGAAAAACGGAAGAAATTTTGTTTTTTTCCGTTATCCACAGGCGGAAGGGGTCATCTGTGGAAAAACACAATGCTTTTGTGCAAAACTGTCTGAATCCTCCCTGCAGGAACAATTATATTGTGCTTTTCGGGGAATGCAACAGGGAATTTGGGAACCCCTGCGCTGCAGCGCAGGGGGATGGATGGACAGAAGTGCCTCGCGCATGGTAATATAAGGACTGGAAAGATAACAATCAAAGAGGGATACGCCAATGCTGCTGAAGGACCGGCCGCTGCTCCTGCTTAAAGCGCTGCAGGAGGGATCGGATGACGAAAAATGGATGACCACTGCGGAGCTCCGCAACCTGCTGGAGGCGGAGGGGCAGGAATGTACCGTCCGCACGCTGCGCAGGGATATCCGGACGCTGATCGACAGCGGTTATGATATCGGCATCCGGGAAGGCAGCGGCGTTTCCACGGAATATGCCTTCCGGGACCGGAAGTGGGACGTGCCGGAGCTGCAGCTGCTGGTGGACGCGGTTTCCGCCGCGCAGTTTATTCCCGAGGCCCGCAGCCGGGAGCTGATCGGCAAGCTCGCGTCCATGGCGGGTCCTTCCCACCGGGAGGAACTGCGGCCGCAGATCATGGTTTCGGAGCATGTAAAGGCGAAAAACAAGGATATGATCTATACCGTCCAGGCGATCCGCCAGGCGATGGATAAAGATAAGAAGATTTCCTTCCGGTACCTGCGCTATACGCCGGATAAGCAGCAGGTGCCGAAGCACGCCGGCACGGCGGAGGAAAAGTACGTTGTTTCTCCCTATGCCACGGTGTGGAACAACGACCGGTATTACCTGGTGGGTTTTTCCGACAAAAGGCGGAAGGTGATCTCCTATCGCATCGATCGGATGAAGGTTCCGGTCCTCCTGCGGCAGAAGCGCGTTTCCCCGCCGGAGGATTTTGATATCCGGGATTATACGGACAAGGTTTTCTGGATGTTTGACGGCCTGGTGGAGGAAGTGACGCTGCGCTGCCGGATGAGCATCCTGGACCAGGTCATTGACCGCTTCGGGGAAAAAGTGAACCTGAAGGTGCTCGACAGCGGAACCTTTGATGTAAAAGTCCCCGTGGCGGTCAGCAGCACCTTCTACGGCTGGATGTGCCAGTTTACCGGGGAAATGCGGATTATCAGCCCGCAGCATGTCCGGGAAGCCTACGCCTCCTGGCTGCAGGAAGCGATCGATGATGTGTTGGGGTGAGAAGGAAAAGAATGGGAAAGGATTCTGCCAATTCGGGGATTCCGGGCCGGAGACAGTGCCTGAAGCGGAGTGAAACGGTGCACGGAAAAGAGGCCGGGCCGGATATGGAGCCGGAAGAGAATGATCAGCCGCAGGATGAAGAAGAACTGCCCCTGATTGATCCAGAAATGTTCTATGATCTCCTGATGGAACAGCAGGAACAGATGTAGCAGTCCGGAACCAAGGCACACCCGGGAAGTCTATGTCGCCAGACTCCAGGAAGCGATCGACGATGTGCTGGGGTGAGCGCTGCGTATTCCATTTTCTATTATTTACAAATTTGCAAATCTTACGAGGAGTAATGATCTGTTATGGATAACAAGGCAATAAAAAAGCTGGAATCGGATCTGTGGGAAGCTGCTGATTTGCTTCGTCAGGGTTCCAAACTGACGAGTCAGCAGTATTGTATGCCGGTGTTGGGTTTGCTCTTCCTTCGCTATGCATATAGCCGTTATAAAATGGTTGAG
>CAMJTZ010000127.1 GCA_946408865.1 uncultured Clostridia bacterium | reverse complement strand
GTGATTTCCACCAGCATGGCCACGGATATCGTGCAGATCCTGACCAGCGTGGTCACGGTCGTCGGATCGCTGATCATGATGACGCTGATCTCTCTGCCGCTCTCCGCCCTGACGCTGGTGACCGTACCGGTTTCCGTGATCTATACCGTCCTTATGCGCCGCAAGACCCAGCCGCGCTACGCGAAGCGCTCCAGGAGCTACGGTGTGATGAACGGATTTGTGGAGGAAATGCTCTCCGGCCAGAAGACCGTCCAGGCCTACGCCTATGAGAAGCGCGTGGATGAACGCTTCGATACTGTCAACCGGAACGCGGCGGACGCTTTCTCCGACGCGGAGCATTACGGCGTCACCCTCGGCCCCACCATGACCGCCATCAACAACCTCGGCCTGAGCCTGATCGCCCTGCTGGGCGGCATCCTCTTCCTGAACGGACAGATCGATCTGGGCCGCATCTCCTCCTTTGTGCTGTACAGCCGGAAGTTCGCCGGGCCCATCAACGCGGTCGCGGAAGTCTTCAATGAGCTCTTCTCCGCCCTCGCGGCTGCCGAGCGCGTCTTTACGCTGCTGGACGAACCGGAGGAAACGGCGGACACGGAAGGCGCGTACCTGCTCGAAAATGTCCGCGGGGATGTCTGCATGGAGCATGTCGCCTTCGGCTATGACCCCGGACGCACCATCCTGCATGACCTGACCCTGGAAGCGCCCGCCGGCAGGCTGATTGCGATCGTCGGTCCCACCGGCGCCGGTAAAACCACGATTATCAACCTGCTGATGCGCTTCTATGATCCGGACAGCGGCGTGATCCGCATCGACGGTCATGATATCCGCGCCTCGGTCCGCAGCAGCGTCCGCGGCGCCTACGCCATGGTGCTGCAGGATACCTGGGTCTTCCAGGGAACGATATTTGAAAACATTGCCTACGGAAAGGAGAACGCTACCATGGAGGAGGTCGTTTCCGCGGCGAAGGCAGCCCGGATCCATCCCTTCATCATGCGCCTTCCTCAGGGCTATGATACCGTCATCAGCGAGGACGGCGGCAATACTTCCAAAGGTCAGAAGCAACTGCTGACCATTGCCCGGGCCATGCTCTACGACGCGCCGATGCTGATCCTGGACGAAGCCACCTCCAATGTGGACACCGCCACCGAGCGGGAAATCCAGAAAGCCATGCGGGAACTGATGAAACAGAAAACCTGCTTCGTCATCGCCCACCGCCTTTCCACGATCGAAAACGCGGATATGATTCTGGTCCTGAAGGACGGCGACGTCGTCGAACAGGGCACCCACCGCAGCCTCATGGATCAGAAAGGCTTCTACCACTGCCTGTACGCCGCCCAGTTTGAATAGGAAGTACCGATTTACTTCTTGCCGCTGACATGGTAAAATCAGACAGATTCCGGTCGGTTCCTGCAGCCCGGACGGCCGAAAGCGGAAAAAAGAGTGTCCGGGAAACACATTTTATAAAAAAGGATGGAAAATGCCATGGAATGGGAAGTCAGTGTAATTGAATGGCTCCAGAAAGCACTCGGAAGCCTGAACAACGCAGTCGGCTCAGTGATCAGCTTTTTCGGCGGCGAGATCGGCCTGCTGCTCGTCGTGCTGGGAATTTATTTCTGCTGGAAAAAGGAAGTTGGAAAGCGCCTGGCCATCGTGCTCGCGGCATCCAACTGCTGGATGCCGATGCTCAAGGCCGCGGTGCTGCGGCCCCGGCCCTATATGCAGTATCCGGACCGGATCAAAGGCGTTGCCGACGTCGGAAACACCGCTTCCCTGGACAACATTGCCGCCCAGGGCTATTCCTTTCCCAGCATGCACAGCGCTTCCGCCATGGCGCTGTATATTCCCCTGGCGCATGAAGTGAAGAAAAAATGGATGTGGATCCTTGCCTGCGCCGCCGTTCTGTTCATCGGCGTCAGCCGGGCCATCACCGGAATGCACTATCCGACAGATATCCTGGCCGGATGGGCGCTCGGCCTTGTCTGCGCCGGGATCTGCCTCCTCCTGGAGAGCAAGGTCCGGAACGAATGGATCCGCCACCTGATCCTGCTGGTTTCCGTGCTGCCCGGAATCTTCTTTGTCCGGACCGAGGATTATTTCACCGCCCTGGGCCTGCTGCTCGGTCTGATCGCCGCCATCCATTATGAGGAAAAGTTTGTGAATTTCAGCGATACCCGGAACATCTGGGCGATGATCCTGCGGATGGCCGGCGCGTTCGCGATCTACTTTGTGCTGAACACCCTGCTGAAGCTGCCCTTCAGCAAGGACTTCCTCGGGAACGGCAGCCTTCTGTCGCTCCTGGTCCGCACCGCGCGCTACACCGTCATCATTTTCCTCATCATGGGCGTTTATCCGAAGGTCTTCCCGCTCTTTGACAAGATCGGGAAAAAGAACGCCTGAGAGAACGGTACAAAGAGAACAGGACGCCCGCCGGATCCGTTCCGCGGAAAATCCGCGCGGTACATTCCGGTTGATTGCAAACGTTTGCTGTGTTAGAATACATCCGCACCCTTACGGGCAAATTCAAGGAGGATCATCGCATGCAGTACGGCTATTTTGACGAGAAAGCCAGAGAATATGTCATCACCAATCCGAACACCCCCGCCCCCTGGGCGAACTACCTCGGCTCCCCGGATTACGGCGCCATCATCACCCAGAACGCGGGCGGCTACAGCTTTGTGAAGAGCGGCGCCGCCGGCCGGATCCTCCGTTACACCTTCAACCAGTTTGACGAACCCGGCCGCTACATCTATCTCCGGGATGATGAAACCGGTGATTTCTGGAGCGCCAGCTGGAAGCCGGTCGCCAAGCCCCTGGAGGAATACAGGACCGAATGCCGCCACGGCACCAGCTACACGGAATTTATCAGCGAATACGCCGGCATCCGCAGCCGCGCGCTGTATTATGTCCCCATGGGCGCCACCCATGAAGTGTGGCGCATCAGCGTGGAGAATCTTTCCGGCAGGCCCCGGAAAATCTCCGTCTTCGGCTATGCCGAGCTGACCACCGACAGCTTCTACACCCAGGACCTGGTGAACATGCAGTACACCCAGTTCATCACAAAGACCGAATTCCATGACAATTTTATTCTCGAGCAGATCAACGAGTTCAACTATCCGAACCCGGACGGAACAACCGGACGCGAGCGTTTCTTCGGCCTGGCCGGCGCGCCCGTCGCCAGTTATACCGGCCGCCGCGAGCAGTTCCTCGGCCGCAACCGTTTCGACAAACCCCAGGCGCTGCTCGACGGCAGGTGCGACAACTCCCTGAACTATAACGCGAATCCCTGCGGCGCCCTGCAGTTCTCCCTGTCCCTCTCCGCCGGCGAAAAGAAAACCGCCGCGTTCCTTCTCGGCCAGAAGAACGTTTTCGAAGCGAAGAAGATCGTGGACCGCTACGCCGACACCGAAAAGACCGTGGACGCGGAAGAAGCGGAACTGATCCGGTACTGGCACGGCGAGCTTGAAAACCTGAAGGTCTGCACGCCGGACAAGAATTTCGACGCGATGATCAACACCTGGAACGCCTTCCAGTGCTTCACCACCTTCGTGTGGTCCCGCGCGGCGTCCCTGGTTTACTGCGGCGAGCGCAATGGCTACGGCTACCGCGATACCGTCCAGGATATCCAGGGCATCATGCACCTGGATCCGGAACTGGCCCGCAAACAGCTGACCTTCATGCTCTCCGCCCAGGTACATCACGGCGCCGGCCTGCCCTTGGTGAAATATACCCACAACGCCGGTCACGAGGATACCCCCGAGCAGGACAGCTACGTGAAGGAAACCGGCCATCCCTCCTACCGCGCGGATGATGCGCTCTGGCTCTTCCCCACGGTTTACAAGTATATCGCCGAAACCGGTAACGTCGCCTACCTGGATGAGGAAATCCCCTTCGCCGACAAGGACACCGGAACCGTCCGGGAGCACCTGAAGCGGGCGATCAACTTCTCCATGACGCATCTCGGACCGCACGGCATGCCCGCCGGCCTGCACGCTGACTGGAACGACTGCCTTGTCCTCGGCTCCCAGGGAGAAAGCACCTTCGTCGCCTTCCAGCTCTACTACGCGCTGAACATTATGAAGGAATTCTGCGAAAGCGAGCCGGATTACGTGAAATATCTCGACGAGACGGCTGCCGGCCTCCTGAAGATCCTGAATGAGAAGTGCTTCGAAGGCGACCGTTTTGTCCGCGGCTTCCGCGACAACGGCGACGTCATCGGAAGCAAAAACGACAAGGAAGCCAGCATGTGGCTGAATCCGCAGAGCTGGGCCGTCATCTCCCGCGGCGCGACAAAGGAGCAGGCGGAAGTCATCCTGCAGACCGCCTATGAGAAGCTGAACACCCCCTACGGCCTGGAGCTCATGCAGCCCAGCTACCGCTATGAGTATTTTGAAGGCGCCCGCATGCGGCTCTTCAATCCCGGCACCAAAGAGAACGGCGGTATCTTCTGCCAGCCCCAGGGCTGGGCTGTTCTGGCGGAAGCCCTGGCCGGCCACGGCAACCGCGCCTACAAGTACTTTACGGAGAGCAGTCCCGCCTCCTTCAATGACAACGCGGATCTGCGGGTCATCGAGCCCTATGTCCACGGACAGTTCATCGAAGGCCACGAGAGCCCCTTCGCCGGCCGCAGCCATGTTCACTGGCTCACCGGCACCGCCAGCACCGTCATGGTCGGTTCCGTGGAAGGCATCCTGGGTCTCCGTCCCACCCCGAAGGGAATCCTGATCTCCCCCGCCTTCCCCTCTGACTGGGAAAGCTTCACCATCGAAAAAGTCTTCCGCGGAAAGAAGCTCCACATCACCGTGGATAACAAAGCCCATAAGGAAGGCAATCCTTCGAAGATCATCCTCAACGGCGAGGAGCGCCCCGCGGTCCTCATCCCCGCTGAAGACCTGAAGGATGAAAACACGATCGTTGTCGTTATGTAACCTTCCGGTCACCGGAAGTGCCCTGAGGCCGTCACGGTTTCAGGGCGCTTTTTCATCCCCGCGCGCGCGTCCGGTCCGTTGACGCGCCGGTCCGCCGTAATGTATGATGAATCGGCTTCATTCCCGGAAACCGTTTCATTCCCGAAGAAAGGGAGAAAACCCATGAAAACCATCGCCCGGATCCGTAACCCCTATGACGAGAAATTCGGCGTGCCGCGCCAGAGCGGCCTTGCGGACGAAGTCCTCTCCGAGATTGTTTTTGAAGAGGCGTACCGCGTGCCGGAAGCCCTGCGCGGCATTGAGGAATTCTCGCATCTGTGGCTGATCTGGAGTTTTGATAAAGCGCAGCGCGATACCTGGTCCCCGACGGTCCGGCCCCCGCGCCTCGGCGGAAACAAACGCGTCGGCGTCTTTGCGACCCGCTCTCCCTTCCGTCCGAACGCGATCGGCCTGAGCTGCGTGAAACTCGTCTCCGTCAACAAAACGCCGGACGGAATGACGCTGACCGTTTCCGGAGCCGATCTCATGAACGGCACTCCGATCTATGACATCAAGCCCTACCTGCCCTACGCGGACTGCAAACCCGAAGCCACCGGCGGCTTTACCGACACGACGGAAAAGCGCACGGTTACGGTTTCCTTCTCCGAAGAGGCAGCGAAAAAGCTTTCCCCTGAAATGAGGAAAGCCCTTGTCTCCGTCCTGAAGGAAGACCCCCGGCCCGCCTATCAGGAGGATCCCGGCCGGGAATACATCTTCTCCTTTGCCTCCGCTCAGATTCACTTCGTGGTGAAGGAAGGCCGGCTTCTCGTCACGAAAGTTGACTGAAAAAAGCAAAACAATAATGCAGAAGCCGGGGCGCCGGCAGGATCCTCCGCAGCGGCACTGGACATCCCCTCTGAATCCTGTATAATGGGATTGGTTTCA
>CAMJTZ010000126.1 GCA_946408865.1 uncultured Clostridia bacterium | reverse complement strand
TCCGTGACAGGTATTCTCTTTGCCGCCGCGGGCGGGGTGACCAACGCGATATCCCCTTTGACTGCAGTTGCCATGCTTGTTTTCTGCCTGCTTTACACACCGTGCGTGGCAGCCATTGCGGCAATCCGGCGGGAAATGGGCCGGAAATGGGCCTGGTTTACGGTTGCCTGGCAATGCGGAATTGCCTGGATTGCTGCGCTGCTGGTGCGGCTGATCGGACATCTGCTGGGAGCGGGGTGAACGAATGAACATATGGGATATCCTGATTCTGGCCCTGATCGCAGCAGCAGTGTTCATTGCTGCAAGAACCTGGCGGAAAAAGAGCGCACGCGGAGGATGCTCCTGCGGATGCAGTGAATGTACAAAGAACTGTGCCGGACGTCGGGACGAAAAACCGAAGACAAACAACTGAGAATCTGTTATGATGAATGCGCACAGAACGGAGGTGCGCCATGGGAAAAATCGTTGTGCTGGCGGAAAAGCCCAGTGTCGGGCGCGATATTGCCCGGGTTATTGGCTGCAGAACGAACGGGGACGGCTGCCTGATCGGTGAGAAATACATCGTGACGTGGGCAGTCGGACATCTGGTGGCCCTGGCAGAACCGGACGAGATGGACGAGAGATACAAAAAATGGTCCTTTGCAACGCTTCCGATTCTGCCGGAATCCATTCCGCTGAAGGTTCTTTCCGCGACGAAATCCCAATTCTCCAAAATAAAAAAACTGATCAACGACAAGAAAACGGATTCCCTGATTTGCGCAACGGACGCCGGACGGGAAGGGGAACTGATCTTCCGGTATATTTACGAAAAAGCCGGCTGCAAAAAGCCTTTTGAACGCCTCTGGATTTCCTCCATGACGGATGAGGCCATCAGGGAGGGATTCCGGGAAATCCGTCCGGGGAAAGACTATGACGGGCTGTACGAAAGCGCACGGTGCAGAAGCCGGGCAGACTGGCTGGTCGGAATGAACGCCAGCCGCGCTTTCACATTGAAATACGATACGCTGCTGAGCGTCGGCCGCGTTCAGACCCCGACGCTGGCGATCCTTGTAAAGCGACGGAAGGAAATCGAAAGCTTCAGGCCTGAGGGTTACTGCACGCTGACAGCGGACTTTGGCGACTACAGAGGCGTTTACTTTTCCGAGAAACTCGAACCGGACACACATCTGAAAGCAAAAGCGGACGCAGAAACAATCGCGGCTGCGGTGAAGGGAAAAACCGGAACCGTGACGCAGGCGGAGACAACACGGAAGAAGGAACTTCCGCCGCAGCTCTATGATCTGACCAGCCTGCAGCGGGATGCAAACCGCCTGCTGGGGTTTACAGCGGACAAGACGCTGAAGACAGCACAAAGCCTGTATGAGACCCATAAGGCACTGACCTATCCCAGGACAGACAGCCGCTATTTGCCGCCGGATATGATACCGCGGGTGGTACAGACGATGAAACTGCTGCCGCAGAACTATCAGAAATTTATTGCCGGGGCGCTGCCGGACGGGAAGCTGCCTGTGACAAGACGCACCATCGACGCTTCCAAGGTAACAGATCACCATGCAATTCTGCCGACAGCAAAGAAAGCAGACATATCCAAGTTTTCCGAGGATGAAAAGAATCTGTATGATCTTGTGGCGCGGCGGATGCTGGCGGCATTCCACCCGGCCTGTGAATACGACGCGACGAAGGTGGTCACCACTGTCGGGGATTATTCCTTCCGGACGAACGGCCGGGTAACGGTTGTGAACGGATGGCACGATGTGCCTCCGCTGGAAAAGCCGGTGAAACAAAAAAAGACTGTAAAGCATGATGAAGAGGAAGAAGGGCCGCTTCCAAATCTTCAGGAGGGCGATACCCGGGAAGTGAAAAAAACACAGATCCGGGAGGACCAGACAAAACCTCCGGCTCCGCACACGGATGCGAGCCTGCTGGCCGCTATGGAAACGGCCGGCAAAGATCTGGAGGACGAGGAACTTGTCCGCCTGATGAAAGGCAGCGGAATCGGTACACCGGCAACGCGGGCCGCAATCATTGAGCGGCTGATCAAAGTCGGTTATGCGGCAAGGAGAGGCAAAACCCTGAACGCAACCGATAAGGGCGTTATGCTGATTGACGTGATGCCACAGGAAATCGCCAGCCCGGAGACCACCGGACGCTGGGAACTGGCGCTGCATGAGATTACGGACGGAAAACAGGATCCGGACCGTTTCATGGACGGAATCCGGAAAATGAGCGCGTTTCTGGTGGAATACGCCCGGGAGAAGGCAAAGCCGCTTGCTTTTCCGCCGGATGAAAGACGAAAGAAATTCGGCGCGAAAAGCGGGACAAAAACCACCGTGCTGGAAGGAACAATCTGCCCGGTCTGCGGGAAGGGGAAAATCCGGGAAAGCTCCATGGCTTTCAGCTGCAGCGAAGCCGGATGCAAATGCACTCTCTGGAAAGACTGTCTGCAGCGCAGCGGCGGGCCGGGATTGACCGCAAAACTTGTGACGCTTCTGCTGGAGAAAAAGGAACTGACAGGTTCCACAGGGATCGTTGCAATACGGAACGGGCAGATCACGTTTACGCCGAACGGACAGGAGGCTCCGGCAGTCAGCCGGACGCTGATTTACGAAAAAAGACAAAACAGATAAAAGGGAGGAAAAACAATGGCTGAGGAACTGAGAAAACGCAATGAAATCGAAGAAAAATACAAGTGGGATCTGACGCATATTTATCCGTCAGACGAAGCCTGGCAGAAAGAATATGACGAGGTCATGGCGCAGCTGGACACGCTGGATGCGTATGACGGCCATGTGGCGGAAAACCCGAAAAAAGCCATCCTGGCGATCGACGCTTTGGGGGAAAGAGCTTCAAAACTCTACGATTATGCTTTTCTGCGGAAAGAAACAGACAACACGGACAATACAGCCCTGGCCCTGAAGGACAAAGGCATCCGCCTTTACGTGATGCTGAACACCAAGGCATCGTTCCTGGAACCGGAACTGCTGCAGATGCCCGCAGAGGACCTGCAGGCGCTGCTGGATGATCCGGAAATGAAAGACTACGACGCGATGCTGCGCCGGATGCTGCTGATGAAACCCCATACACTGCCTAAGGAACAGGAACGCCTGATTGCCATGATGGGTGAAGTGGCGGAGGCGCCGGAAGGGATTTTTTCTGCCCTGACGGATGCGGATATGAAATTTCCGCCGATTATCCTCCCGGACGGCAGTGAGCAGGAACTGACAGAAGGAAACTACTCCACCTTCATCCGCTCGGACGACAGGGAAGTCCGCCGGCAGGCTTTCCACAACATTATGAGCACCTATGAATTCTACGGAAACACCATCGCGGGAACATACGGCGCGAGCGTCAAGAAGGATCAGTTCATGGCGGACAGCCACTTCTTTGCCAGCGCGCGCGAAGCTGCCATGAAGCCTCTGGAAATCCCGGAGAGCGTCTATGACAATCTGATCGGGACCGTACATGAATTCCTTCCTGCACTGCAGGAATACCTGCGGCTGCGTAAGGAACTGCTTCAGCTGGACGAACTGCACCTGTACGATCTTTACACACCGATCGTAAAGGGCTTTAAAATGGACCTGCCGTATGAGAAGGCCTTTGATCTGGTGCTGGAAGGTCTGAAACCCATGGGCGAGGATTATATCTCCAAGCTGAAAGAAGCAAGAGATAACCGCTGGATTGATGTTTTCCCGAGCGCAGGGAAATCCTCCGGCGCGTTTTCCGCCGGGGACCTGAAGGATGTTCATCCCTACGTGCTGCTGAACCACAACAACAATCTGGACAGCGCCTTTACCATTGCCCATGAACTGGGACACAGCATGCATTCCTTCTACAGCAACACAACACAGCCGTCTCCCAAACGACATTACAGTCTGTTTGTTGCGGAAGTGGCTTCCACATGCAACGAAGCCGTGATGCAGCGGTATCTGACAGAAACCATGACAGAACCCAAAGCGCAGGCGTTTCTGTTGAATCATCTGCTGGAGCAGTTCCGGACCACAGTGTTCCGGCAGACCATGTTTGCCGAATTTGAAAAGAAAAGCCATGAAATGGCGGCTGAAGGCATCCCGCTTACAAAGGAAAGCCTTTCCGATGTCTACTTCAGACTGAATGAAACTTACTACGGTGAGACCTGCTTCATGGACCGGGAGATTGCATCCGAGTGGATGCGGATTCCGCATTTCTACAGGGCATTCTATGTCTATGTATACGCCACCGGGCTTTGCGCGGCGATTTCTCTGAGCGAAAGGATCCTGAAAGAAGGAGAAAACGCAGTGAAGGATTACCGGAAGTTCCTGAGCGCCGGATGCAGCGTACCGCCCATTGAAGCCCTGAAACTGGCCGGCATAGACATGTCGAAGCCGGAACCTGTGCGCCGGGCGCTGGAAGTGTTCAGGGAGACTGTGCAGAAAATGCGCGAGGTTATGGAAAAGTAATCACGGAGGAACAATATGAAGCGGGTCGGGATCATCACTTTTCTGCATAACGACAACTACGGTTCCGCCCTGCAGGCATATGCGCTGCAGCGGGTGATCCGGGAGCTGGGGTATGACTGCGAGCACCTGGACTATGCACCGGACAGAACGGAAAAGATCCGGAACCTGCTGCGCAGCGGAAACAGTCCGAAGCTGATTGCGGAAGGACTGCGGAAGCGTTCAGTAAAGGAAGGACAGCAGGGCGCCCGTGACAAGAGCGCGGCGATCCCGGATTTTTATGCCCGCCGGATGAAACTGAGCCGGAAATGCAGAAACCTGAATGAACTGGCTGCGGCCTCAGCCGGATACGACATACTGGTTTGCGGAAGCGACCAGATCTGGAATCCGGTATGGCTGAATCCGGCATATTTCGGCGTTTTCACTTCCGGGAACGTGCGGAAGATCTCCTACGCGCCAAGCCTGGGGATCCGGACGATGCCTGCAGCGGGAAAAGTCCGGAGGGTCCGCAAATGGATCGGCGGGTTTGACGCTGTATCCGTGCGGGAGGAGGAAGGCGCGGAACTGCTGGAAAAGATGACAGGAGTCCGCCCGGATGTTCTGCCGGATCCGGTCTGTCTGCTGAACCGGGAGGAATGGGAGGCAGTCGCCGCTCCGCTGCCGGAAGGGGAACCTTATCTTCTTTGCTATTTTATCGGCGAGAACGCGAATTACCGGGAAAGAGTCCGGCAGATCAGCCGGGAAAAGAGCCTGCGGGTACTGGAAATCCCCGTGACCGCGGAAGGCTACAGTTCCGGATTTGAACGGCTGGAAGGCGTCGGACCGGAAGCATTTCTCGGCGCTGTCAGAGGCGCAGCCTGCTTCTGCACGGACAGCTTTCACGGACTGGTGTTCGGAACATTGCTGGGCGTGCAGACAGAACCGATGCGGCGTTACCGGGAGGATGACCCGGAGAGCAAGAACAGCCGGGTGGATAACTTCCTGCGTCAGATCCGGGAAAAAGGTCCGCAG
Source organism: uncultured Clostridia bacterium (assembly GCA_946408865.1). The sequence goes on along the minus strand of CAMJTZ010000126.1, from coordinate 408 downwards.
GAAATACGTGAACAGGGAAGAAACTGGCTGAAGGAAAAACTGAAATAAAAAAGAAAAGCGGCGTGACGATCGTCACGCCGCAATTCAGTAACACATTCATCCGGGAGACCGGGATCCTGCTTTCCGCAAACCCGCCGCTGCACAACGCCAGGTTTTGTCAGAAGGCTCAGGCCTCTTCGTGAATCTTGGGCAAAGCGCGCTGCACGTTGCCGCTGCGCAGGCAGCGAGTGCAAACATTCATCCGCCTGGCAGTACCGTTCACCATAACGCGGACGCTCTGCACATTGGGAGCCCAGATACGATGGCTCTTGCGGTTGGAATGGCTGACGTTGTTGCCGTTCAGCGTGCCCTTCTCGCAAATCTCACAAAACTTACCCATGGAAATCCTCCTCCTTACTGGAGTGTTAC
>CAMJTZ010000125.1 GCA_946408865.1 uncultured Clostridia bacterium | reverse complement strand
TCTGCAGGATGACCTTTGAGATCATCATGATCAGCGAGGCGGGGACGCCCTTGCCGCTAACGTCCGCGATGGCGAGGCCCAGATGATCGCTGTCGATCAGGAAATAATCATAGAAATCGCCGCCGACCTCCCTGGCAGGATCCATGGAGGCGTAGATCTCAAACTCATGGCGGTCCGGGAAGGGCGGGAAGACATGCGGCAGCATGGAAGCCTGGATACCGGCCGCGAGGCGCAGTTCCGAATTGATCCGCTGTTTTTCCGCGGCGGCTTCCCGGACCTGGCCGATGTAATTGATGGTTTTGCGGGAGAGACGGGAGAAGGAATCCGCGAGGATTTCAATTTCATCCCCTGTGCGGTAGTCCTCCTTCATCTTGAACTCGATTTCCTCATCCTTCATGCCGGCGATCTGCTCCGTCATGGTATTGAGCGGCTTGACGATCCGCTTGCCCTGGATCAGGGCGGCGGCGCCGAGGATGACGATCAGGACGGAGACGACGATAAGGATGGTGACGCGCAGCTGCTGATTCTTCGCGCGGTAGGCGTTCTGGCCTTCCGACTCGATATCCAGGTAATGCTCGATCAGCTGCGTGGCGGGGCGGGTCGTGCTTTCCGCGTCGTAGACGGAGATCATGGCCCAGCCGACGGACCGGACCGGCATGCTGGTCATATAATACGTGCCGTCTTTCAGGGGGACGGCCGTGACGTCTGTGACATTTCCATCCACGGCTTCCCGGATAAACGCGGCCAGTTCCGCATTATCGGACTCGCGCAGGTCCGGCGCGCTGCCGCTGACCTCCACGCGGAACGCGGGATCCTCCAGGGAGGAGGCGATAACGTGCCCGTCGTGATTGACGATCAGATGATAGCCGCTGTCCCCGTCGGAGGCGCGCATGGTTGCCGTCATGTCGTCGAGGAAAAGATCCGTGCCGATGACGGCGCAGATTTCGCCGTCCTGATTGCGGACCGGAACCGTGCAGACGAGGGAAAGCTTGCCGGTGTTCGCATCCGTCTCGACATCCGTAAAAATGGCGTCGGTTCCGGCCTCCAGGGCTTGCCTGTACCAGAAACGGGTGCGGGCGTCAAAGCGCTTCGGGGTTCCGTCCGGGTTGATCCAGGAGCCGGAGTGCTTGCTGATGGTGAGGAAGGCGCCCTGGGGAATGGCCATATAGATGTCGTCCGTCATTGTGGACTCACAGATGGACACCATCAGGTCGGACATATTCGCGAGGAGGCCGACGGCGGCTTCGGTATCCGGATCGGCCGGATCCACATCCGGGGCGAGGAGCATCATCGGCGCGAGGGCTCCGTCCAGATCGGCGATGGGCCCCGACCAGTCCACGAGCTCAAAGGTATCGGGGAAGGCGTAGAGCCTTTCCGCGTAATTCCGCAGAATCAGGACGCGGGCCCGCGCATCGGTGAAAATCTGGTCCGTGGTCTGCGCCTTGAGCCGTGTGGTCTGGGTCAGATGCTCCCGGATGTTTTCCACCATGACGGAGACCGTTGTATCCGCGATGGAAAGCTGCTGCCTGCGGCTGGTCTCAGCCGCCATTTCCGAAAGCTGATGGCCCTGATAATTGGAGACAATGAAAAAGGACATTGTGATGAGCGCAATGGTAATCAGGATCAGCAGGAATATCTTGTTCCGGATTCCGCTGAAAAGCAGCTGCTTCAGTCGCTTCAAAACAATTCCCCCCGGCAGGCCGGCAGTCACCCGGCGGCCTGTGAAAAAGTCAGAGTGTACACTTCAGATTAAACTATTTTAACACGAAAAAGGGGCCCGGGGGAAGGGGAAATCATTGAAAGCACAGAGAAAGGGGAGTATAATAAAGAAAGGACCGGAAGCGACGAAAACTGAACAGGAGGCGCCCCATGTTTGAGCAGATCACCGTGGACAAGGAAGTATTCGGAAAGGGAGAGAACCTGCTGCGGTGCGGAAACGTGATGGCGATGCCGCCGGAAATCCGCGCGCTGTACGGGCAGGCCCAATGCGTCTACCTGGACCCGCCCTTTATGACGGGGGAAAAGTTCATGCGCCGCAGGCCCTACGGCGAGCAGGGCTGGCGGACCGGAACACCGGCGCCGCGCTACCCGGCCTACAACGACCGCTACACATCCGAAAAGGAATATCTGCGGCTGCTGCGCCGGCTGACCGGCGCGGCGAAGGAACTGCTGAACGAGACGGGCGTGTTTTACCTGCACCTCGACTGGCGCATGGCGGCGCAGGCGCGGATCATGTGCGACAAGGTGTTCGGGAAAACCCGCTTCCTGAACGAGATTATCTGGGGATACGAGAGCGGCGGGCGGAGCCGGCGGCATTTTTCCCGGAAACACGACGTAATTCTTCTGTATGCGAAGGGAGAGAAATACTTCTTTGACCTGACGCGGGTGCCGATTCCCCGCGGGGAGGCGCGGCGGAACCACATGGCCCGCGGCAAGGACGAGCAGGGCCGGATGTTCTCCTCGATTACCTCCAACGGGAAGGAATACCGCTACTACGACGACGAGCCGGTGTATCCGGGCGACGTATGGACCGATATCGGATGGCTGCAGCAGCGGGACCCGGAGCGGACCGGCTACGCCACGCAGAAACCCCTGAAGCTGCTCGAACGGATCCTGCTGCCGGTGACGAAGGCGGGAGACCTGGTTGTGGACCTGTGCTGCGGGAGCGGAACGACGCTCGAGGCGGCGCAGAAGCTCGGGTGCCGGTTCGCCGGGATGGACGTGAACCCGGAAGCGGTTTCGATCGCGCTGTCGCGGCTGAAGGCGGAGAACCTGACGGTGATCTGCCCGTGCGGCAAAGGGAAGGCGGAACTGCTGGCCGGGGACGATCCCGGAAACGGGCGCTTCCGGATGGACGGGCTGCGGATGGAGAATCCACAGTTTCCGGCCAGGGCGACGCCCGCGGATAACCTCGAGGCCTGGGAGACCGGGCGGATCGAGGACGGCGTGTTTTACGCGGAGCAGCGTTTCACCCGCTCCTTCCGGTATTCGGAACTGACGCAGTCCCTGCGGGCGGAGGAGGGGAGCATCCAGGCCGTCATGACCACGGACGCGGCCGGGATCCGGCGGGCGTACAGACGATAAAATTGTTTTGTTCCCCTTGTGTTTTCAAGGAGCCGGGGATACAATAAACGCAAATACAGGATCGCCTCCGGGCGATCATACGTGAAGACTGAAAGGATGAAAAGCATGGCGCCGAAGAAAACCGCGAAGCCCGAAAAAGAAACGCAGACGAACAATATACAGGCGGAGAAGCTGAAAGCGCTGGAGCACGCGCTGGCGGATCTGGACAAGCAGTTCGGCAAGGGCGCCGTGATGAAGATGGGCGCGGATGCGATCGGAAAGGACGTGCCGGTGATCCCGACGGGGTGCCTGACGCTGGATTTCGCGCTGGGCGTCGGGGGCATTCCCCGCGGCCGCATTGTTGAGATCTACGGGCCGGAATCCTCCGGCAAGACGACGGTGGCGCTCCACGTTGTCGCCGAAGCGCAGAAAGCCGGCGGCATCGCCGCGTTTGTCGACGCGGAGCACGCGCTGGATCCGCTGTACGCCCGGAAGCTGGGCGTCAATATTGACGAACTGTACGTGAGCCAGCCGGATACCGGCGAGCAGGCGCTCGAGATCGCCGAGGCGCTGGTGCGCAGCGGCGCGCTGGACGTTGTGGTTATCGACTCGGTGGCGGCGCTGGTGCCGAAGGCCGAAATCGACGGCGAAATGGGCGATTCCTTCGTCGGCCTGCAGGCCCGGCTGATGAGCCAGGCGCTGCGCAAGCTGACCGGCGTGATCAGCAAGACCGGATGCGTCGCGATCTTCATCAACCAGCTGCGCGAGAAGGTCGGCGTTATGTACGGCAACCCGGAGACGACGCCCGGCGGCCGCGCGCTGAAGTTCTACTCCTCCGTACGGCTCGACGTGCGCAAGGGCGAACAGCTGAAGAACGGGACCGAAGTGGTCGGCAACCGGACGAAGGTTAAGGTGGTCAAGAACAAGGTGGCCCCGCCCTTCCGCGTCGCGGAGTTTGACATTATCTACGGCGAGGGGATCAGCACCGAAGGGACGCTGCTGGACCTGGCCGTTGAAAAAGACATTATCCACAAGAGCGGCGCGTTCTTCTCCTACAACGATATGCGCCTGGCCCAGGGACGGGACAACGCCCGCCAGTACCTGAAGGATCATCCGGAGCTGACGGCGGAAATCGACCGGAAGCTGCGCGCGGAGCTGTTCGCGCCCAAGGACCTGACCGCAGAGGAGCAGAAGGCGGTTGACGCCCAGGCGGTGGAGGAAGAGGACGACCTGGCGCTGCTGGACGAGGACGTCTGATCCGTCCGTACGGATTTTTCAGCATTCAGACACATTGTTAGCACTCTCGTAAGGAGAGTGCTAATTTTTTCTTGCAAACGGGGAACGGGGGTGCTACAATACCTTTGCAATTCATTATATTGCAATATCCATACGCTCAGAGATGAAAGGAAGTTTCAGAACAATGGCAATTAAAAACGAAAAAGGATCCGTATCGATTGATGCGCAGAATATTATGCCCGTAATCAAACGGTGGCTGTACTCCGACAAGGATATTTTCCTGCGGGAAGCCGTCAGCAACGCGTGCGACGCCATCACCAAATTCCGGATGCTGCATCCGGACAGCGAGGAGAAGATGGCGGCGACCGTCACGGTTGACAAGGAAAAGAAGATCATCCGCATTTCCGATACCGGCATCGGCATGACCGACGAGGAGGTACGGAAATACATCAACCAGGTGGCTTTCTCCGGCGCGAGCGAATTCATGAAGCAGTTTGAGGACAAGCCGGAAGAGAAGGGCGACATCATCGGCCACTTCGGACTGGGATTCTACTCTGTATTCATGGTGAGCGAAAAGGTTGAGATCGAGACGCTGAGCTGCGCGGAAGGCGCCGAGCCTGTGCACTGGGAATCCGAGGACGGAATGGGCTTCGCGATTTCCGAAGGCTGCCGGAAGGAGCACGGCACGGACATCATCCTGCACATCACCGAGGAGGAAAAGGAGTTCCTTGAAACGTGGAAGGTGCGGGAGGTGCTGAACCGCTACTGCGGCTACATGGCGTATCCCATCCTGCTTGAGGACGCGAACGCGAAACCTGTTGAAAAGGAAGTGCCGGTCGGGGACGAGAAGAACGAGGACGGCACGCCGAAGACCGAAAAGGTTATGGAGGTTCCGAAACCCCAGCAGATCAACGAGACCGCGCCGCTGTGGCTGAAGAAGCCGGCGGACTGCACGGACGAGGAATACAAGTCCTTCTACCACAAGGTATTCATGGACTTTGACGATCCGCTGTTCTGGATTCACCTGAACGTGGACTATCCGTTCAACCTGAAGGGCATCCTGTATTTCCCGAAGCTGAAGAACGACTTCGGCACCCACGAAGGGCAGATCAAGCTGTTTGCGGGACAGGTGTTCGTGGCGGACAACATCAAGGAAGTCATTCCGGAATTCCTGATGCTGCTCAAGGGCGTGATCGACTGCCCCGACCTGCCGCTGAACGTGAGCCGTTCCTTCCTGCAGAACGACGGCTACGTCAAGAAGATCAGCGCGCACATCACCAAGAAGGTGGCCGACAAGCTGAACAGCCTGATGAACACCGAGCGGGAGACCTACGAGGGATACTGGGACGACATCGCGCCCTTCGTCAAGTACGGCGCGATCAAGGACAGCAAGTTCTATGACCAGGTCAAGGACGCGATCCTGCTGAAGAAGACCGACGGGAAATACGCGACGATCGCGGAATACAAGGCGGCGAACTTCGACAAGACCGAAAAGAAGATCTACTACACCAACGACGAGAAGCGCCAGGCGGCCTCCGTGAAGCTCTACACGGACCGGGGGA
>CAMJTZ010000124.1 GCA_946408865.1 uncultured Clostridia bacterium | reverse complement strand
ATACTATTCCGTGGAATGCTGGGGTGGCGCGACCTTTGACTCCTGCCTGCGTTATCTGGGAGAAGATCCCTGGGAGCGGCTGCGGAACATCCGCAAAAATATGCCCAATACCCGGCTGCAGATGTTGCTTCGCGGACAGAACCTGCTGGGTTACAAGCACTATCATGATGATGTTGTCGAAAAATTCGTTGAACTGAGCATCAAGAACGGTATTGATATTATCCGTATCTTCGATGCGCTGAACGATTTCCGCAACCTGGGAACCGCCCTGGATGCAGTGAAAAAGTATGCGACACCCCGGACCATCGCTTCCGGCTGTATCAGTTATACCCAGAGTCCTGTGCACACCGTCGAAAAATATGTTGAGATGTGCAAGGAACTTGTGAAAATGGGTTTTGAAACGCTGTGCCTGAAGGACATGGCGGGTACCATGAGCCCCTATGAGGCAGAACACCTGATCAAGGGCATCAAGGATGCTGTCGGCGATGTGCCGGTGATTCTGCATACCCATTGCACGACCGGTATGGCCTACATGACCCTGACCAAGGCGATTGAAAGCGGCGTTGACGTGATTGATACCGCTACCAGCTGCTTCTCCAACGGTACAAGCCAGGCTGCGACGGAGACCATGTTCTATGCCTGCCAGCAGTACGGTATTGAAACCGGTTTGGATGAAAAGATCATCAACAAGGTGAACGACTTCTTCAAACCCGTGAAACAGAAATACGTGGACAACGGGATGATCAATCCCAAGAGCATGGCCACGGACTCCCAGGCTCTGGTGTACAAAGTTCCCGGCGGCATGCTGTCGAATATGATCGCCAACCTGAAGGATATGAACGCCATGGACAAGTTCGATGAAGCGCTGCTGGAGATTCCTGCGGTCCGCAAGGATCTCGGATACCCGCCGCTGGTTACCCCGCTGAGCCAGATGGTCGGCAACCAGGCTGTTACCAACGTGCTGGTAGGCGAACGCTACAAGAACATCTCCAATGAAGTGAAGAACTACTTCAAGGGTGAATACGGCATTGCGCCCGCTCCTGTTGACAAAGCCCTGCAGGAAAAGATCCTCGGTGAAGGCGGCCAGCCCACTGACTGCCGGATCGAAGACTCCAAGCGGACCGGTGAAGACTTCAAGAAAGCCAAGGATGCCCTGGGTGATCTGGCAGAGTCTGAAGAAGACCTGATGAGCTGGATCTGCTTCCCGAAACAGGCGGAAGATTTCCTCAAAGCGCGCAAGGAAAAGCGTGAACAGGTCGTCAAGTATACCATTGAAGAAGCATAAGGAGGCACACAGATGTCAATTGCTATGGCTGAAGAGGCCGTCAACGTCGCTGCCGAGGCGACAACCGGCCGCTTAAAACTCGATATCGGGGGCAACCTCCTCGACGCCGTGCTGGGATATCTGGTCGTCTTTATCGGACTGGGCCTGCTGATGTTCGTGGTTATTATCGTCGGCAAAATCATGGTCGCGAAGATGAAGAAACCCGCTGAGATTCCGGCTGCCCAGGCGCCTGCCGTTGCTGCGGCTCCTGCTGCGAAGGCGCTGCCCGCCGCACCCGGAACTGCCGGCGAAGTGAAGATCTACGACACGGATCCCAAGGACGCGGCCATGATCATGGCCATCGTAGCGGATAAGCTGCAGAAACCCCTGAACGAGCTTCGGTTCGTATCCATCAAGGAGGTCAAGTAAGATGAAGTACAAAGTAACCCTGAAGGGAAAGACATACGAGGTTGAAGTAAATCAGGGAGAAGCTATGCTGCTGGACGAATATGAAGCATATGCGCCGGCGCCTGCCGCAGCTCCTGCTCCGGCAGCTCCCGCGGCTGCTGCAGCTCCTGCTGCCGCCCCTGCTCCCGCGCCCGTCGCTGCGGCCGGTGAACAGGTTCTGTCTCCCATGCCCGGAACTATCGTAAAAGTGAACGTCAAAGCAGGCCAGGCTGTAAAGAACGGTGAAGTGCTTGCTGTGCTGGAAGCCATGAAGATGGAAAACGAAATTATGGCACCGCATGACGCGACGGTAGTGCAGGTCCTGACGGATGTCGGCACGAAGGTGGACACCGGAACACCGATTATCGTACTGGGATAAGGGAGGAAGACAGAAGATGTTAGATTCCCTCGGAAAACTGGTTACGGAATCCGGGTTTGCCGGATTTTTCAGCAACCCGGACGGATGGCGCAACCTGGTAATGATCGCCATTGCGTGCGTACTGCTGTACCTGGGTATCAAGAAACAGTATGAACCCCTGCTGATGGTCGGTATAGCTATGGGCTGTCTGCTGGCAAATGTTTCCTCGGTCTTCATGACATCAAACGGACAACTGCCGGATGCACTGTATCATCAGGACCTGTGGGACCGTTTCCTGAACACCGGCGCATATACTGTCGGCTACGAGAAATATCTCCATGATTACGGATATATTCTTTCAGAAGGCGGACTGATCGATATCCTGTATATCGGCGTCAAAGCCGGCATTTATCCCTGCCTGATCTTCATGGGTATCGGCGCTATGACAGACTTTGGTCCGCTGATTTCCAATCCGAAGAGCCTGCTGCTGGGAGCCGCTGCACAGTTTGGCGTTTTCTTCGCCTTCTTCGGTGCAAACCTGCTGGGATTCGATGCGCAGCAGTCCGCTTCCATAGGTATTATTGGCGGTGCGGACGGCCCGACAGCAATCCTGACGACTACAAAACTGGCACCTGAACTGCTCGGCCCGATTGCTGTGGCAGCTTACAGCTATATGGCTCTGATTCCGATGATTCAGCCGCCCATTATGCGGGCTCTGACAACGGAAAAAGAGCGCAGCGTGAAGATGACACAGCTTCGCGAAGTGAGCAAGACTGAAAAGATACTGTTCCCGATTGTTGTAACGATTTTCGTTGTGCTGCTTCTGCCCTCCACCGCACCCCTTATCGGCTGCCTGATGTTCGGCAATCTGCTGAAGGAAACCGGCGTAACGGAGCGCCTGAGCGACGTGGCACAGAATGCTCTGATGAACATTGTTACCCTGTTCCTGGGCATCAGCGTCGGCGCTACCATGGTCGGTTCCCGTTTCCTGACCATCGACACGATTAAGATCGTTATCCTTGGACTTATTGCTTTCGCCTTCAGCACCATCGGCGGTCTGCTGGTCGGCAAACTGATGTACAAGCTGAGCGGCGGAAAGATCAATCCGCTGATCGGTTCTGCGGGCGTTTCCGCCGTTCCGATGGCGGCCCGTGTTTCCCAGAAGGAAGGCCAGAAGGCCAATCCTTCCAACTTCCTGCTGATGCATGCCATGGGCCCGAATGTCGCCGGCGTCATCGGATCCGCCATCGCGGCCGGATTCCTGATCAGCATGTTCGGCGGCTGATAAAACGACTGATTATCTACAAAGAACTTCCTCCTTTAATGGGAGGAAGTTCTTTTGACCTTCTTTGACAAAACAAGCGGGAAAAGGGTTGACAAAGACTCCGGCACGTGATAGAGTATGTACATGGTTAGCACTCATGGACTTCGAGTGCTAACAATACGGAAAGGAGGAAAGACGATGGATGAACGTAAAATGCGGATTCTGCAGGCAATTATTGATGACTACATCCTGACCGGTGTTCCTGTCGGCAGCCGTACGATCAGCAAGAAGTATGATATGGGTCTTTCTTCCGCTACAATCCGTAATGAAATGAGCGATCTTGAGGAACTTGGTTTTCTCGATCAGCCGCACGTGTCAGCCGGCCGTATTCCGTCCGCCAAGGCATACCGACTGTATGTCGATACTTTGCTCAAGACCGGAAAGATTCCGGATGCTTCAGACGAGGCAATCCGCAATCATTTTTCCTGTCGGGCCCGCCAGATGGAGGACGTGATCGATCACGCGGCGCAGGTGATTTCCAGCCTGACACACTATACCGCCGTCGTTCTTTCCCCAAAAGGGACGCAACCCCGGATCCAGACGATGCATCTCGTTCCTGTATCAGCAGAGACTGCGTTGCTGGTGATCGTTACAGACCAGGGAATGGTTCGGGACAATGTGATCCGCATTGGTACGCAGATGGACAGTGATACCCTTTATGCCATCTCCCGCACGCTTACATCTGAACTCAAGGGCACCACGCTGGAGGAAGCATGTCAGCGGATGCCGGCCATTGCGGAACGGGTGAGCGGGAACGACCGGATGATTCAGGAACTGTACGGGTTCCTCAGTGAGGGACAGAACGCGCCGCGACGCGGTCACATGGCTGTCGGAGGAACGAGCAATATGCTGGCATATCCGGAATACAGCGATGTGGACAAAGCCCGGAATTTCCTAAGCCTGATGGAAACGCGCGACAAGCTGGCGGACATTATCCGCGGAAGCAGCGGAATGTCATTTACTGTGCGGATCGGACCGGAAACCGGCGTGCCGGAAATGGCGGACTGCTCGATTGTGACTGCTTCGTATTCCACACGGAACGGTCAGCAGGGGACCATCGGCGTCATCGGCCCCACCAGGATGCAGTATTCTAAAGTGCTTTCCATCCTGAACATTATCGGTCACCAACTGACGGATATGTTCACCGAGGAATAGAGATCAGCGAACAGTGATCAGCAGATCAGAGTGAGAGGCATGTGCGATGAGTAAGGAAAAGAAGAACCGTCAGGAAAAAGAAGAAAGAACCGCAGCGGAAGCAGCTGAAGAAGCCCTGAAGGAAGCGCTGGAAAAAGACACGGAGGAAGAGACCGTGGAAGCTGCTCAGGAAGCGGAAAAAGCAAATCCGCTGGAGAAACAACTGGAGGAAGCAAACCAGAAAACGGCTGAATACCTGGCAATGGCGCAGCGGGTACAGGCAGATTTTGAGAATTACCGGAAGAGAAACGAATCCGTCCGCGCCGACGCTTATGCAGAAGGCCGGAAGGATGTAGCCGCGCTGATGCTTCCTGTGCTGGACAATCTTGAACGAGCGGTTGAAGCAGCTGCCGGAACGGGGGATGAAGCACTGAAAAACGGTGTGGAACTGGTTCTGCGGCAGATGACGGATATCTACCAGAAACTGGATGTAACGCCGATTGACCGGAAAGGCGAGAAGTTCGATCCGAATCTGGAAAACGCTGTGCTCCAGGGCACGGAAGAAGAAGGAGAACCCGGTACTGTATGCCAGGTGCTCCAGAAAGGCTACCGCATGGGAGACAAGGTTCTGCGGCACGCCATGGTTAAGGTTGTTCCGGAATAAAACACATTCCGCAAGCAATAACAATGAGAGTATAACAGACCAGATAAAGGGAGGAAAAAATCATGAGTAAGATTATCGGTATTGACCTGGGAACCACCAACAGCTGCGTCGCCGTTATGGAAGGCGGACAGCCTGTCGTTATCGCAAATGCTGAAGGCAGCCGCACAACGCCTTCCGTTGTGGCCTTTACCAAGGACGGAGAACGCCTGATCGGTCAGGTTGCCAAGCGCCAGGCTGTCACCAATCCGGACAGAACGGTCATTTCCATCAAGCGTGAGATGGGAACGTCCTATAAGGTGGATATTGACGGAAAACAGTATACGCCGCAGGATATCAGCGCCATGGTGCTGAGCAAAATGAAGGAAACCGCCGAAAGCTATCTGGGCGAAAAAGTGACCCAGGCGGTCATTACGGTTCCTGCATACTTCAATGACAGTCAGCGCCAGGCGACCAAAGATGCCGGCCGGATTGCCGGTCTGGAAGTGCTTCGGATCATCAATGAACCTACAGCAGCATCTCTGGCCTATGGTCTGGACAAGGAAGAAAACCAGAAGATCCTGGTATATGACCTTGGCGGCGGCACCTTCGATGTCAGCATTCTTGATATCGGTGACGGTGTCTTTGAAGTGCTGAGCACCAACGGTAATACCAGACTGGGCGGCGACGACTTTGA
>CAMJTZ010000123.1 GCA_946408865.1 uncultured Clostridia bacterium | reverse complement strand
AACTGGAACGGAGGGACGGTCTTTTTCGTTCCACCTTCCTGATAGAAAGAGAGACCCGGAGCTGCTCCGGGTCTCTTTTCATTCTCCCCGGGGACTACTGCTCCGCCAGCACGTCCACTTCCTCCGCGGAAGGTTCTTCAAACAGCGTTTTCACCTTGTTCAGCAGCCCCTCGTCCACATAGTAGGCGGCGTCGCCGGAGGCGTTCCTTTTCCGGATTCTTCTTTCCCATTCTTCCGGATCGATCCGGAGATAATGGAGCTCCGTTTCAATTCCCCCCTGCGCAGCATAGAACTGCCGGATGCGGTCCCGGATCGCCCGGGTCCATAATCCCCAGTCCAGAATCACGTCCGTTCCGGTGCGCAGAATCTGCAGGGAAAGATTCAGCAGATACTGCTCCGCGCGCAGCGCGTAGGTATCATGCATCTCCCCGGATCCCTCCGGAAACAGCGTAAGCGTAATCTCGTCTATGGAAAGAATCACCGCGTTCCGCTCCGCCTGCAGCTTTCGGGCGTAGGTGCTCTTTCCGCAGCAGATCTTCCCGCATGTCATGATCACTTTGGACATCCTGTTTCTCCTCTCGGGGGAACGGAGGGACCGGGAACGGAGGGACGGTCTTTTTCGTTCCACCTGCTTTTTACCAGATAACGCCGGCATCATAAGATGTTATGGTATCTGATTCATGCATAAGGGCTTCATGTTTTTCACCGGATTCATCATCAGACTTTTTTACTGCCCTGAATACCGTTGTTTTTGACATTCCGGTCAACCGCGCGATCTGTCCCATGGACAATCCTTCAGAATACAGTTTCCCGGCGTATTCTTTCTGCGCTTCAGGATCCAGTTTCTGATAATCCGAAGCGGAAGCGCTTCGCGTAATCCTGAAGATCATTTCCTTTGCCGCGTCATCCCGGAGCCGCCAGTCATGATCCGTTTCATCCATGACAGAATCGTCATTCTCCTGCGCCAGATATTCAATCAGCGTTTCACGGTCGCCGAAAAGGTCCACCGCGAACTGCATATCTGTCAGTGTCCCTCTTCCCTCTTTATAGGCAAGGTAACTGCTCCATCGGTAATCTCCCGGGCTGCTGGCGATTCCGGCTTTCACCGGATTCCGAAGAATATACCTCAGAACAGTCATGTAATACTGATTTGTTTCAACGGATTCGCTCCTGAACCGGTCCTGGAACAAATGGCCGGCCCGCTGATATTTCCTGTTGTACCACACCGCGTAGCTTGTGCCGATTCTTTTGAAGATGACTTCCAGAGGCTCGCTGCCCGGCTCGATCAGAAAATGAATATGATTTGACATCAGAACAAATGCATGCAGCCTGAATCCTGATTCTTCCCTGCAGCGGATTACCGTATTCAGAAAACGGATTCTGTCCTCATCATCCTCAAAGATATTCTGCCGGTTGATGCCGCGCAGCATCACATGATAAATATTTGATCCGGCTGTTCTTCTTGCTGTTCTCGGCATATTTATCACCCGAAACAACTATACCACGTAACAGGTGTCAAAGTAAAATGGTGGAACGAAAAAGACCGTCCCTCCGTTCCGTTCCCGTTCCACCTCCGTTCCAAATGTGATATGATGAGAGCAGTTTTTTAGCAGGAGGAACTGAAGATGATAAAAAGAGTGAACACGACGAAACGGCTGCGGCTCCCGGCCGCGCTGATGATCCTTGCGCTGCTCCTCAGTCCGCTGTCCGCCTGCGCCGCCGGGGCAGAAAAGCAGGACGCCGTAATCCGGCTGGATCAGGAAGGCTATCTCTATTTCATGGACTATACAAAAGACTATTACAGCCCGGAAATCATGGACGCCATGAGAAAAATCGGCTATATCGATCCCGGCTGTACGGTTTTCTATACGCACAATACCGCGGGAGAGGGCATCACCTGCCGCAACTATGACTATCCGCACAGGGTTTCCCCGGAGGACCGTTCCCTGACGGGGCTGAATATCGTCCTTCACTGCAAACCGGAGGGCAAGTATGAATCCATTGCTGTAGCGGACGCGGTCTGGTGCGATGAAAACAATCCGCTGCTGCAGCGGGGAGGCCCGGACCGGGAAGGGTTCGATCCCAGCCTGCTGGACATCCTGCCCTATCAGTGCATGGACGGGATCAATGAGAAGGGACTTTACGCATCCGTTCAGCGCGTGGATATCAAGGAGGGGGACCAGCCCTCGAGGTTCCCGGCCGGAGCCAGCATGTTGCTGCGCTATTTCCTGGATGACTGCGCGAACGTGGAGGAGGCCGTCCGGAAAACGGAGACCGGCATCATCCAGCCGGTGGACTGGCAGGACTGCCATTTTATGGTTTCCGACGCGTCCGGCCTCAGCGTCGTGATTGAAAGCCGGAACAGCCAGGTCAGCGTCATCCCCTCCGACGTCTGCACGAATTTCTACCTGGGCAGCGACGATATGGAGGATTCCTACCGGAACGGAAAGCTCCGGGAGGAGGCTGTCAGAATGTCGGATGAAGCGATGACGCCGGAGTATCATTACGGCTACGGTCACGGCTATCACCGCTTTGTGACGGTTCTGGGACAGCTGGCGCGCTACCGGGACACCTCCAGGGAGGATTATTACACCCGCATGCCGGAATCGGCGGCGCTGGTCGTCCTGCAGAGCGTGGTGCAGAACCCGTATACAAACGCCGCCGGCATCTCGATGACGCAGTACAGCGCGATTTACAACAACGACAAAAAGACCGTGGAGGTCTGGCCGTTCCAGAACTATTCGGAATCCTTCGTCTTTGATGTGTCCGGCGTCCGTTTCACTTCACCGCAGAGCCCTGAGAAAAAATAATAGACAATCGGAAAAGACAGAGATATGATATCTGTACATTCGGTTTATAACCCGAAATAAGGAGGACACGCCATGAAAAAGCATCTGATTTCACTGATCTGTTTAATGCTTGCGCTGATCCTGGCCTGTCCTGCAGTCTTTGCGGAAGCCGGCGGGACGGCCGATGATGCCGTCGAAAAGAAAACCTTTCCCTTTCTGTATTGTTTCGCGGAAGGCGCGGAGCCTTCGTCCGGCGAAATGAATCTGTATTTCATGAACGGCGGCGAAGTGCCCTATGTGGCGCTGACGGAATTTATTCCCGTCCTGTCTGAAATGTACAATACCGTGCTGAAGTGTGACCCGGACCAGCCGATATCCTTTGAGCTCCGGACGGCCGGTCAGCAGGACGACAGCAGCGTTTTCATCGTCAGCCGCCCCGACAACGAAAGCACCTGGATCATCGAGCCCGGCGACAGCACCATGACCTTCACGAATTACAATTCCTTCATCCGCAGGCCCGGAACCAGCGCACTGGTGACCGTGGCGGATATTCCGGATCTGAAGACGACTTTCGACTATTCCGAACTCGTGAAGGAACTGATGTACGCGTGCAGGGACGGCCAGGATCTGGCGGCGCTGCAGATGATAGGGACCGCCGGCCTCGCGGCGGCGGAGGATCCGGCGGCGGAGCATTCCCTGTTTGTAGCGTCGAATAAAATCTACAACCGGAACGGAAGGCCTGTCACCATGGACCTGGGGAAATACCGGATTGACATTGTCAGCCGGGGAGACGAGTGCTATCTTCCCCTGCAGACGGTGTGCGACGTGTTTTTCGGCCTCCTGTACGTCCAGTGTGTGTTCAACGGCGAAAAGGTCATCGCGGACGTCTACGGGGGCACGCTCATGGAGCAGGCTTACGAAGCGAAGCCGGCCGACATAAGCCCGGAATACGCCCTGTTCAATTTCCGTGAGCTCTGCTTCGTCATGGATTATTTCTACGGCCTGAAAGCGGAGCACAACATTGATAACTTCGGTGATTTCCTGGCGCTGGACACGGGCCTGTACGCGCAGCTGACCGGGACGGACTGCATCGAGTTCGACGCCGCGCTGGCCGGGATTCTGGTGCAGTTCTTTGACGACGGGCATTCCAGCATCAACAGGAACAGCTGGCGCTGCGGAGTGCCCAAAGAACTGACAACCTTCGTCCTGCTGGCGAACGCGGGCGCGTCCACCTACAACAGATCCTCAGGCGGGTCCCACCGGATCGACTTCCGGAAAGCCGTATACCCGGAGGGAGTTCCCGGCTATGAGGAAATCGGCGATACCGCTTTCGTGACCTTCGACAACTTTACCGTCAAGCGGAAGCCGGCGGAGTATTATGAACAGGAGAATTTTGACGATCCGCAGGATACCATCGATCTGATCATCCACGCCAACCGGATGGTGCGCCGGGAAGGCAGCCCGGTCCGGAATATCGTGCTCGATCTTTCCGCAAACACCGGCGGCGATTCAGACGCAGCCATTGCTGTGGCTTCCTGGTTTGCGGGAGAGGCAAAATTTTCCCTGCGCGATACAATGACGGGCGCGGAAACCATCGCCAGCTACCGCACGGACCTGAACCTGAACGGTATCGCGCTGAGCAATCCGGAAGGCGGTTCCGATATGTTCGATCCCGGGGATACGGTTTCCGGCCAGTATAATCTGTACTGCCTCATTTCCCCGACGTCCTTCTCCTGCGGCAATCTGGTGCCCGCCATCTTTGATCAGGCCGGCGGGATCACCCTGATCGGCCAGCCCACGGGCGGCGGATCCAACGTGGTTCTCCCCCTCACGACGGCTTCCGGCACGCTCTTCCAGATGTCCGGCCCGCTGCAGATTACAACCTTTAAAAACGGCTCGCTTTACGGCGCCGACATTGGCGTCCAGCCCCATGTACGGCTGAACAATAACGAATCCTTCTATGACAGGAAAGCGCTGGTGGAAATGATCCACAATCTGAAATAATGCCATCCGGTACGGCCTTTTCCGTTCCGCTGAGGGAAAGCGGAAAGCTGCCGGAACGGAAAACGGGAGAATCAGGAGGCTGTTCGTGAAGGAATTACGGTTCGCGGTTAAAAACACGGTTCCGATCTTTTTCACCTATCTGTTTATCGGCATCGCCTTCGGAATTCTGATGAGCGATGCCGGTTACAGCGTGCTGCTCACGACGGCTTCCAGCCTGTTCATTTACGCCGGATCGATGCAGCTTGTGATGGTGCCGATGATGACCTCCGGCGCCTCCCTTCTCTCCCTCGCGGTCATGGCGTTTTTTGTCAATGCGCGGCATATCTTCTACGGAATCGGCTTTATCGAAAAGTTCCGCGGGATGGGCTGGCGGTATCCCTATATGATCCTGTCCCTGACCGACGAAACCTATTCCATTCTCTGCTCTGTAAAATATGACGAAGGACTTGATGAAGGCAAAGCCGCTTTCCTGATCGCTTTGCTGAATCATTCCTACTGGATCCTCGGATCCTTTGCCGGAGCCTGCGCGGGCCGGTTTCTGCAGTTTGATCTGCGCGGAATCGATTTTTCCGCCACGGCGCTGTTCCTGGTGGTGGTCGTCAACCAGTGGCGTCAGTACCGCACAAAGCTCCCTTTCCTGACCGCCGCGGTATCCGCCCTGGGGTTTTATCTGCTGCTGGGAAAAGATTATTTCCTGATTCCCACGCTGGTTTCGTGCCTGGCGGCGATGCTCCTCCTTCGCAGGCCGGTTGAAAAGCAGGAGGGCATGACGGATGAATAGCGCAATTTATTCCGTGGCGGTGATCGGCGTCGTCGCCGCCGTCACCTGGGCGCTCCGCGCGTTCCCGTTCCTGCTGTTCGGAAACCGGCCCCTGCCGAAGGTCGTCCGGTATCTCGGCAAAGCGCTCCCGCCCGCCATCATGACGGTGCTGGTGATCTACTGTCTGCGCGATACCGCCTTCAGTTCGCCGGCGTACGGCGTTCCGGAGCTGGCCGCCTGCGTCCTGGTCGTTCTCCTGCAGGTGTTCCGTAAGAATATGTATCTGTCGATTATCGCCGGAACGGCGTGCTATATGATCCTGATTCGCGTGATGTA
>CAMJTZ010000122.1 GCA_946408865.1 uncultured Clostridia bacterium | reverse complement strand
CATTCCGTACGGAGCTGGGAAGTCAGATAGTAAATGCACCCTCCGTTCCGGACCATTATGGAACGGTTCAGAAATTCACCCTCCGATCCCTGATAACGGTAGGTGAATCCAAAGACTTTTTTATCTCCCAGTTTCTCTTTGAAGTATTCACCGAACCGGTAATTCCGGTCCCGCAGCGCGAAACGCATCCGTTTTTCCAGGCCTTTTGCCCCGTCCATCGAGCAGGCCAGCGCGGCGAGAAGGGTGTTCATCCGCTTCCAGGAGGCGGAGAAGATCATGCGATGTTCCGGCTCGTATGCAACCCACTCCGGGATTACCGCGGAATTTTTGTATATTCTCTTTTTTTCTTCGGAATCCATCAGATGAAATCCGTCGGGAAGCGTAAGCCTGATTTCGTTATTGATGCTCATCTGGTTCATGACAGTTTTTCCTCTTTCCGGCGTCCCCGCATAACGGTCAGGGCGCCTGTTTGCTGAGATTGCGCAGCAGCGTTTTCACAGCGGCAGTTCAATGCCGGAGTATCAAACAGACACATTATACAGAAATCCGCGGCGATGTCTAGTCGGGGAATGAGGGGAGTGTTCCCGGCTTTTCAACGACAGATGATGTGATATGATTGATTGAAGCGAGGGGACAGCCTGCGGCGCTCCCTGTTCCTTCGGGTTTCAGACAGGGGAGAATGCAGATGGATATTTCTGAACGCGAAGTCCATCGGGAAACTGAATGTTGAAAGGCTCAGAAGTTAGTATCACGGACGGAATCCCGCAAAAAACCTGCAGCATCAGCATCTGCAGGTTTTTTGCGCAGCTGAGGGATTACGCCGCAGGGCCGAACTGGCTGTTGTATATTTCAGCGTAGACGCCCTGCAGGGCCATCAGGGAATCGTGATCGCCCTGCTCGGCGATGTCCCCGTCGCGAAGCACCAGGATCATATCGGCGTTGCGGATGGTGGAGAGACGATGGGTGATAACGAAGCTGGTACGCTCCTTCATCAGGGCGTCCATGGCTTTCTGGGTCATCAGCTCCGTGCAGGTGTCCACCGAGGAGGTGGCCTCATCCAGGATCAGCATGGGACTGTTCTGGATCATGGCCCGGGCGATGGTCATCAGCTGCTTCTGCCCGGGTTTCACATGGGCGGAGAAGTCACGGATGATGATGCTGTCAGGCTTGTCCGGGTAGGCGAAACGCATGTGACGGAACTCCACCTCGCCCCGGACCGGACCTTCACGGAGCGCCTTGGCGCTCTCGTCCTCCATCTCCTCCTCGCCGAGGAACTCGAAGACTCTTTCCGCCGCCGCGGCCGCGCTCTGGATAATACAGAATCAGGCGGAAGGGACAGAAAGCATCCTTTTTCCTTCGCTCCTCTTGCTTTTTGGGAGGTTTTTACTGTAAAATACAGGAAAAACCGGTTACCCGTTCCGGGAGGGAAAATGAATATACTTCACCTCAAGTACGTGGTCAGCATCGCTGAACACGGATCGATCAACCAGGCGGCGGAAGAGCTGCACGTAGCCCAGCCCAACCTGAGCCGGGTCGTACGCGAGCTGGAAACAGAACTCGGTCTGCAATTCTTTCTGCGGTCCTCCAAGGGCATGATGCTGACGCCGGACGGGGAACTGTTTGTGCAGCAGGCGCGGAAAATTCTCGAACAGGTGGACGAGATGGAAGGCCTGTACAAGGAGCGAAAGCCGGGGAAACAGCGGTTTTCCATCTCCGTTCCGCGGGCCAGCTACATTTCCGACGCTTTTTCCGCCTTTTCCCGCACGCTGGGGCCGGAGGAAGCCGAGATTTTCTATCACGAAACCAACGCGCTACAGGCGGTGCGGAACATCCTGGAGGTCGGGTACAACCTGGGAATGATCCGGTACGCCTCCATATTCGAACCGTATTACCGGCAGATGCTGGAAGAGAAGGGACTCAGCGGGGAGCTGGTGACCGAATTCCGGTACGTGCTCGCAATGCGGGAGGACAGCCCGCTGGCCGCCCTGGCATCCATCCGCTTCTCCGATCTGGGAGGATATATCCGGATTGCCCATGCGGATCCCACCGTGCCTTCACTGCCGCTCTCCGTGGCAAAGAGCGAGGAACTGCCGGAAGCGCCGCGGAGTATTTTCGTCTTTGAGCGGGGGAGCCAGATGGATCTGCTGAGCACCAATCCGGAGACGTACATGTGGGTTTCCCCGCTGCCGGAGCGGCTGCTGAAGAAGATGGGACTGACACAGCGTGAATGCGCAGATGAGCGGCGGGTTTACCGGGACGTGCTGATCCGCCGGAAGGACTACACGCTGACGGAACTGGACAAACGCTTCATCACGGAGCTGACCCGGTCCCGGCGCACCTGCATCCCGAATCGCGGATAAAGCGGGAAACGCAGTTATCGATAATGATATAACCGGTATACGGTTTTGGTAATTCGCAGGCGGATTATCCTTCTATATAATTGAAGGCGGTGCATCAGGCGAATACCGCCTTTGCGCCGGATTCCCCGCAGCAAACGCCGGGGGACCGCCTGAACAGGAAGAGGAGGAACAGTATGGAAACCAGAACAGTTGACACGGTGAACAGTGTGGAAACGCTGAAAGCGGCCATCGGGCAGGTGCGCGAGGCCCAGCGGATTTACGCCGGATTCACCCAGGAGCAGGTGGACAAGATCTTCCTGGCTGCCGCCATGGCTGCCGACCGGGCAAGGATTCCGCTGGCCCGGATGGCGGTTGAAGAAACCGGCATGGGCGTCGTGGAGGATAAGGTGATCAAAAATCACTACGCCAGCGAATATATCTACAACGCGTACCGGGACACCCGGACCTGCGGCGTGATCGAGGAAGACAAGGCCGCCGGCATAAAGAAAATCGCGGAGCCCATCGGGGTCGTCGCCGCGGTGATTCCGACCACGAATCCCACCTCCACGGCGATCTTCAAGGCGCTGATCTGCCTGAAGACCCGCAACGGCATTATCTTCAGTCCCCATCCCCGGGCGAAGAAATCCACCATCGAGGCGGCGCGCGTCGTTCTCGACGCGGCGGTGAAGGCCGGCGCGCCGGAAGGCATTATCCGGTGGATCGACGTACCCTCGCTGGAGATGACGAACACGCTGATGCAGGAAGCGGACATTATCCTGGCCACCGGCGGACCCGGCATGGTCAAGGCGGCGTATTCCAGCGGCAAGCCTGCCCTGGGCGTTGGCGCCGGCAACGTGCCAGCCGTGATTGACGACAGCGCGGACCTGGTGCTGGCGGTCAACTCCATTATCCATTCCAAGACCTTTGACAACGGCATGATCTGCGCCTCGGAGCAGAGCGTGATCGTTCCTGAAAATATCTACGCCGCCGTGAAGGAAGAGTTCGCGGCCCGGGGATGCTGGTTCCTGCGGGAGGGCGAGCTGGACAAGGTGCGCCACACGATCCTGATCAACGGCGCACTGAACGCGAAGATCGTCGGCCAGAGCGCCTGCAAAATTGCCGCGCTGGCGGGAGTTACCGTTCCGGAAGGCACGAAGGTGCTGATCGGCGAGGTGGACTCCGTTGAGCTGAGCGAGGAATTTGCCCATGAGAAGCTGAGCCCCGTGCTGGCGATGTACAAGGCGAAGGACCTTGAAGACGCCTTCCGCAAGGCGGAGCGCCTGATCGCTGACGGCGGATACGGCCACACGGCTTCCCTCTACGCCGACACGCAGAAGAAACCCGAGGTGCTCGACGCATTCGCCGGGCGGATGAAGACCTGCCGCATTGTGGTGAACACGCCTTCCTCCCATGGCGGCATCGGCGACCTTTACAACTTCAAAATGGCTCCGTCCCTGACCCTGGGCTGCGGCAGCTGGGGCGGCAACTCCGTATCCGAAAACGTGGGCGTCAAACACCTGCTGAACATTAAAACCGTAGCCGAGAGGAGAGAGAACATGCTGTGGTTCCGCACGCCGGAAAAGGTTTACATCAAGAAGGGCTGCCTGCCGGTGGCGCTGGACGAACTGAAACAGGTCATGGGCAAGAAGAAAGCCTTCGTCGTGACCGACAGCTTCCTCTATCAGAACGGGAACACGAAGCCGATCACCGACAAGCTGGACGCGCTCGGGATCCAGCACGCCACCTTCTTTGACGTGGCGCCCGATCCCACGCTGGCCTGCGCGAAGGCAGGCGCGGAGCAGATGCGCCTGTTCCAGCCGGACGTGATCATTGCTCTGGGCGGCGGCAGCGCCATGGACGCGGCGAAGATCATGTGGGTGCTGTACGAGCATCCCGACGTCGACTTCCAGGACATGGCCATGCGCTTCATGGACATCCGCAAGCGCATCTATACCTTCCCGAAGATGGGCGAGAAGGCGTACTTCGTCGCCATTCCTACCTCCGCCGGCACCGGCAGCGAGGTGACGCCCTTCGCGGTTATCACCGACGAGCAGAGCGGAGTCAAATATCCCCTGGCGGACTACGCGCTGCTGCCCAACATGGCGATCATCGACACGGACTTCCACATGACCGCACCGAAGGGCCTGACCGCGGCCAGCGGCATCGACGCTGTGACCCACGCCCTGGAAGCCTACGCCTCCATGATGGCGACGGACTACACGGACGGGCTGGCGATCAAAGCGCTGCAGACGATCTTTGAATACCTGCCCCGGGCCTACGACAACGGACTGACCGACGTGGAAGCCCGCGAGAAAATGGCCAACGCCGCGACGATGGCGGGCATGGCCTTTGCAAACGCATTCCTGGGCGTATGCCATTCCATGGCCCACAAGCTGGGCGCGTTCCACCACATTGCCCACGGCGTCGCCAACGCCCTGATGATCGAAGAGGTGCTGCGGTTCAACGCAGCAGAGGCGCCGGCGAAGATGGGCACCTTCCCGCAGTACGATCATCCGCACACGCTGCGCCGCTACGCCGAGGCGGCGGAAGCGCTGGGCGTGCGGGGCGAAGACGACCGGGAGAAGCTGGAAGGGCTGATCAAAATGATCAACGACCTGAAAGCTTACGTCGGCATCAAACCGACGATCCGGGACTACGTGCCGGACGAAAAGAATTTCCTGGACCGGCTGGACGAGATGACGGAGCAGGCCTTTGACGACCAGTGCACCGGCGCCAATCCCCGGTATCCGCTGATGAGCGAGATCCGGCAGATGTACCTGAACGCCTACTACGGCGGAAAGCATTTCACCGAAGCGCCCAGGCCCACGGCCGCGGACATCGCCTCCCTGGAGGAGGACGCCGCGAAGAAAGCCTACCGGGGCCGCCGGAAAAAGTGAGAAGGAGGAGAAGAAAATGAATCTGGACCGCGTCATTGCCGTGCGCAACGCCAAGACCATTTACCGGGACGGCGACCAGTGCGTCAAGGTTTTCAACGAGAACTACTCCAAGGCGGACATCCTCAACGAGGCGCTGAACCAGGCCCGCATTGAGGAAACCGGGCTGCATATTCCCCGGATCCTGGGCGTCACCATGATCGAAGGGAAATGGGCCATCATTTCTGAATTCATCGAGGGGAAGACACTTTCCCAGATCATGAAGGAGGACCCGGAGCACAAGAGCGAATATCTGAACCGGTTCGTCGACATCCAGATGGACGTGCAGAGCAGAACCTGCCCCCTGCTGAACCAGCTGAAGGATAAGATGAAGCGCAAGATCAGCCAGGCAGACCTCGACGCCACGACCCGCTATGACCTGCACGCGCGGCTCGAGGGTATGCCCACCCACAACAAGGTATGCCACGGGGATTTCTGGCCCTCCAACATCATTATCAGCAAAAACGGCGATCCCTACGTCATTGACTGGAGCCACGTCACCCAGGGAAACGCCAGCGCCGACGTGGCCAGAACCTACCTGCTGTTCTGGCTCCATGGGGACATCGAGGGCGCGAAGGAATACCTGCAGCTGTTCTGCGACAAGAGCGGCACAGCCATCCAGTACGTTCAGAAATGGATGCCCATCGTGGCAG
>CAMJTZ010000121.1 GCA_946408865.1 uncultured Clostridia bacterium | reverse complement strand
AATACAAATGCAATTATATTAACTCTAAACAAGAGATATTACGAAATTGTAAATACAAACAACTGAACGTCAAAGAACAAGGGGGAGAAAAGGAAGAACGGAGGCTGCGGCGAATATAAAGGACAGAGTCTGCAGGCGGACAGAGAAGATAAAAAAGACAAAAAAAGAGAGGAACCCCCAAATGATTATCAGGAACGCAATGATTCATGACGCGATTCATCCGGAACCCTTTCAGGGAGATATCGTGATCCGCGGCGGAAAACTGATCTCCGTGGGCGGGAAGGCAGCGGAAGCGGACGAGGAGATCCTGGACGCTTCCGGGCTGAACGCCTATCCGGGATTCGTCGACGCCCACAGCCATATCGGGCTGGACAATTACGGCGGCCCCACCGGAACCACCTTTGACTACAACGAGATGAACGATATCTGCTGTCCCCAGCTGAGAGGGTATGACAGCTATTACGCCCACGATGCGGCGATTCCCATGGGCCTGGCGGGCGGCGTGACCACCGTGGCGGCGGGACCCGGATCCGCCAACGTGCTGGGCGGGACGTTCTTCGCCGTGAAGCTCTACGGCAACACGGTGGAAGAAAACATGCTCCGGGAAGCCATCGGCATGAAATGCGCCTTCGGCGAGAACCCGAAGCGGTGCTACAGGGACAAGAGCGATTCCGCCCGGATGACTACGGCCGCGAAGCTGCGGGAGATGCTGTATGACGCCCGGGACTACATGATGCGCAAGGAAGCGGCCGGGGACGACCTTTCCAAATGCCCGAAATACGACATGAAGATGGAAGCGCTGATTCCCGTGCTGAAACGGGAGATCCCCCTGAAGGCCCACGCCCACCGGAGTGACGACATTATGACCGCCATCCGGATCGCGCAGGAGTTCAATGTGCGGATTACCATCGAGCACTGCACGGAAGGCCACCTGATTGTCAACGAACTGAAAAAAGCCGGCGTACCGGTAGCGGTCGGCCCGACGCTGACCAACGCCTCCAAGCTCGAACTGCTGAACAAATCCTGGGAGACGCCGGGGATTCTGGCTGCCGCCGGACTGCAGGTATCGATTATCACCGACGCGCCGGTGATTCCCCAGCAGTACCTGCCGCTGTGCGCGGGCCTGGCCGTCAAGGCAGGGATGGATCCTTTCCAGGCGCTGCAGGCGATCACCATCAATCCGGCGCGGCATATCGGCGTGGAGGACCGGGTGGGCAGCCTGGAAGCGGGAAAGGACGCCGATATCGTGCTGGTGAACGGAGATCCGATGGTCAGCGACGCGGACATCCGGTATGTGATTGTCGACGGGAAGAAACTCGTGGAGCGCGCATGATAATCTTTATTCCCGGTCCATAAACAACGCTTTCAGCGTATCCTGCTTCTGATGAAGGATACGGATAACAAAGACTTCATTTTCAATTACAAGATAGAAAACACAGTAGTTTTCACAGGGAAGATAACGGTATTCCGTGTGAATTGAAATCATTGCATCCAGCGGCCTTCCGCGGTTGGGAAAATTCCGGAGGTCCTGCACTGCTGCACGCAGCGCGCGGATGATCCTGCCGGCGGCGTCCGGATTGCAAAGCTCATCCCGGATATAATTCCGGATATTCACCAGGTCTCTTTGCGCTTCCTTTGAAACGATCACCCGGAACATGGCTTATTCCTCCAGACCTTCAAAGGCTTCTTCAATCGTCAGGCCGCCTTCTGTGCGCAGAGATTCGATCCCTTTGGAAAGATCTGCAAGAAGCTGAACGGCTGCTTTCATTTTCTCATATTCAAGCATCGACTGAACGACATATTTCCCGCGGCCGTTTTTTGTCAGATAAACAACAGAGCCGTCATCACAGCAGCTGAGAACTTCAGAGTAATTCTTCAGATCTGAAATCGGAACAATATTTGTCATAATACACACCCCTCCCCTCAAAATTATACCTGAATATACCACCAGATTCAACGGTAAATTTAACCGGAAACCATCAAAAACCCTGCCGGCCCATCCAGCCGGCAGGGTTTTTGCAGACTCCTTTCAGGCGTCATTTTTTCTTTCCGGAAGGAGTATACCCGATTCCGGAGTTCTTTTCAATTTCACGTTTCCGGGCGGGAAGAACAATTGACAGGGACGCGGTTTTCACGATAAAATCTGACTGCCCTGAAAGAAAGAAAAATCAGGAAGGCTGGGAGAAAGATGCGTATGAAGGGAAGAAAAGAGTTTCTCGAAGCGGTGGCTGAAAACCCGCAGATGATCCAGTACGTCAAGCTGTTCCGGATGCCCCTTTTTCTGACGATGCTGGACGAGGAACTGAAGAAATATGACGACGCGGTCTGGAGCGAGGAAAGCGCCGTGAAGGAAACCGCCCTTAAGGTTATGCGGTCGCCGATGCAGCAGTTCGGATGCCCGCAGGAGGAAACCGATAAAGTGATCGGCGAATGCGTGGCCGCATTTATGAAAGCATAAACAGGTCCCGGAGGGAAAAATATCCCGTCAATATAGAAAATGCCTGGGAAAATATCGAATGAAAATCAGCCGGAGGTGTGTTGGGTATGTCGGTGATCAATCAGCTTTCTTCCCCGGTGATGTATCTGATCTGCGGGGGAATCGTGCTCTTCGTCGCGGCGGTATGCGTCGTGTTCGCGGTGCGCGCGTGGAAAGCGGGCAAGGCGATCGGAATGGATACGGCGGTGCTGAAGCGCGTGGTGACGTCTTCCGCGTCGTTTTCCGTGCTGCCCGCGGTAGGGATTCTGCTGGGCGTGATCGCGCTGTCCGGCGCGCTGGGGATTCCCTGGCCGTGGCTGCGGCTGAGCGTGATCGGCGCGCTGCACTATGAGACGCAGGTTGCCCAGGGCGCGGCGGAGCAGGTTGGGATCAGCCTTTCCGCCAGCCAGATGACGGCGCCCGCATTTTCCACGATCGCGCTGCTGATGTCCGTGTGCATCATGTGGGGCATGATTCTGAACCTGTTCCTGAACAAAAAGTACACGAAACGCCTTTCCGCCCCGAAAGCGGGGAAGGACGGCGCAGCCTCCTTCGGGGATTCGGCGATGACCGCCATGTTCGTCGGCCTGGTCAGCGCGTATATCGGTTCCTATCTCGGACAGTGGATTTCGAACGGGAAGGTATTCAACTTCAGCGGAAGCCTGATTCCGCTGCTGACGGCGGTGATCGCCGCGCTGGCGATGGCGCTGATCACCCGGATCGCGGAGAAGAAAAAACTGCACTGGCTGGAGGACGTCTCCCTGGCGCTGTCCATGCTGACGGGCATGGCCGGAGCCGTGCTGCTGGCGCAGATTCTGTAAGGGGGCGTGAAGAATGGAAAACAAGAATGAGATCCTCACGAAATACGAAAAAGGAACGCACGTTCTGGGGCGGATCGTATCCCTGATCACGCTGGCGATGCTGATCGGCGCGCCCTTCGCGATCGGCGCGTATCTCGGCGCGATGCCGGACCTGCAGGCGGCGGGGAAGGGGTTCCTGGCCGTCGGCCTGGTGTGGACGGTTTCCTCGGTGGTGGAGTTCCTGGTCTACACGCCGATGCTCGGCTCCGGCGGAAGCTACCTGGCCTTTATTACGGGGAACCTGATCAACATGAAGATTCCCTGCGCGGTGAACGCCCGGGACCTGGCCGGGGTGAAGGCGGGAACGAAGGAGAACGAGATCGTCTCCACGCTGTCTATCGCGGTTTCCTCCCTGGTAACCATCCTGGTGCTGGCGGCAGGCGTGCTTCTGCTGCAGCCCCTCAAGCCGGTGCTTGAGAATCCCGTGCTGACCCCGGCGTTTGACAACGTGGTGCCGGCGCTCTTCGGCGCGATGGCGTACAAATACTACCGGAAGAACCTGGGCCTGGCGGTGTGGCCGCTGCTGATGATGAGCGCGCTGTTCATCCTGGTGCCGTCGCTGCAGAGCCAGACCAGCATCCTGATTATTCCCAGCGGCGCGCTGGCCATTCTGCTGGCGTGGCTGAAATACCGGAAGGACAAAAAGCAATGAGCACTTTCTGGATTGTGATGATCTGCCTGGCCGCGGCGGTGACTGCGCTGCTGGCGGCCGCGCTGGTCCGGACGCTGCGGATGCCGGTGAAAAAGGCGGTTTACGAAGCGCCGCCCGCGGACGAGCGGGCGAAGGAATACGCGGAAAAGCTGAGCCGGATGGTGGCGTGCGAGACAGTCAGCGTTCCGGAGACCGACCAGCGGGAGAAATTTCTGCAGTTTCACGCGCTGCTGGAGGAGCTGTTTCCGCTGGTGCACGCGAAACTGGAGAAGACCGAGATCGACGGGAACCTGCTGTTCTACTGGAAGGGCAGGGACAGCCGGCGGCCGCTGGTGCTGATGAGCCACCAGGACGTGGTGCCGGCGGAGGGCGAATGGGAACATGCTCCCTTCTCCGGGGACATCGCGGAGGGCAAGGTCTGGGGCCGCGGCGCGTCGGACACGAAATGCAGCGTGATGGCGTTCCTGCAGGCGGCGGAGGAGCTGCTGCGGGAAGGATACGAGCCGGAGAACGATGTTTATCTCTCCTCCTCCTGCACGGAGGAATGGTCCGGGGACGGATGCCCGAAGCTGGTCGCGGAGCTGAAACGCAGGGGCGTGCGCCCCTTCCTCGTATGTGATGAAGGCGGGGGAATCATCCGGGATCCCGTGGGCGGCATCAAAGGCAATTTCGCCATGGCGGGCGTTTTCGAGAAGGGAAAGGCGGACATCCGTTTTACCGCCCGCTCCGCGGGGGGACACGCCAGCGCGCCGGGCAAGCATACGCCGGTGGCCCGGATCGCGGATTTCGTATGGACATTTGAGCATAAAAAGGTGTTCAAAAGAAAAATGCTGCCGGAGGTGCAGGCGCTGTTCGAGCAGCTTGCGCCCTACGCGCCGTTCTATATGCGGCTGCTGTTCGGCAACATGTGGCTGTTCCGGCCGCTGCTGATCCGGGTGCTGCCGGCGATCAGCGCGCAGGCCGGGGCGATGCTGCAGACGACGATCGCCTTTACCCGGCTGTCCGGGTCGGACGCCTACAACGTGCTGCCGCAGGAGGCAACGCTGGGGGCCAACATGCGCTTCATCCCCCACGAGGGGATGGAGAAGAGCCTGAAGAAGACCCGGAAGATCGCGAAGAAGCACGGGCTGGAGATGGAAGTGTTCCACCCGGTGGACGCCTCCCGGAGCGTGGATATCCAGGGAGAAGGTTTTTCGCTGGTGCGGCAGGTGATCGGGAAGACGTTCCCGGGGCTGGAAACCTGCCCCTACGTGATGACGGGAGCGACGGACGCCCGGTTCTACGAGGAGATCGCGGAGCACGTGGTGCGCTTTGCGCCGGTGATCTACGGGCCGGAGCAGATGAAGGGCATGCACGGGATGAACGAGAATATAGAATACAACTGTCTGCCCGGAGCGGTGGATTTTTACAAAAACCTGATCGCGGCGAACGGGACCGCATCGCCATCTGGGGAATGAACAAGCAGTAAATACAGAATAACACAATGGTCAAATCTCATTTGACAAAATAAACCAGTTGTAGTAATTTATGTGCGTTAGTTATAGCTAACTACGACTGAAACGGAAAAGAGGTTACGGACCATGGCCATTGTGGAATTTGAGAATGTTTCCCGGGTATACCGTAACGGTGAACATGAACAGCGGGCACTGGACCACGTGAATCTGTCCCTTGAAGAAGGGCAGTTCATTGTGATTCTGGGGCCCAGCGGAGCCGGGAAGAGCACACTGGGAAAGCTGATGGAAGTACGCTCGGATGGTCTGCTGCAAAGCATTTCCATCGATGGCTTTCATTACAGAAATGAAACATTGGCCCATATGGTCATAGAAAGACCGGAGGGAGCGGTTTACGGAGCTGAGATCAAAGGCGCTCCGGAAACTTACGATGTGGAAAAACTCTGCCGGAAACTCATAGAGGCACGGACAGAAGGAACCTGTCTTTTTCCTGTCTATGACCGGAGGATCCATGAAC
>CAMJTZ010000120.1 GCA_946408865.1 uncultured Clostridia bacterium | reverse complement strand
TGCCGTTCATGTGCGTGTGCAGGTCCGTCCGGAACTTGCAGTCGCTGCGGATATAGGTTTTCACAATCGTCTTTTCAACGCCCAGCCGGTACTCCTTGGTCTGGCTCATCAGCGTCTTGGAGATGGCGGGAATGGAAGCCTTCAGTTCGACCCGGCCGTCCGGGTAAATATTCGCAATCTTTGTGTTGCCAAGGCGGAGAATGTACATCCGCTCGTTATTCCCGTCGCAGTAGCAGGGAATCTCATCCCGGATCACCTTCAGGCCGTTCCCGTCCATGGTGGTTTCCAGTCCGCACAGCCGGGCCAGGTTTGTGATCAGGTTGCCTGTCCGGTGGTTCGGGGTACGGATCTCATAGAACAGGCGCTCCCCCTGCAGATAAAGCTCCACGGCCAGATCCTTTTCCCGGTCCAGATAGAATTTCTGAAAAAAAATCATTCTTCTTCCTCGCTGAAATCGGTATCCATTGCGACCTGCAGGGTATAATCCGGATAGGCTTTCTGCACGTCCGCGCAAACTTCGCTGTACACCTGACGGCGGTCCGGGGCGCTGAAGCTGACGACAATATCAAAACGGATCTTTTTTTCCGCCTCGTCATAATAGAAACCATGTATCTGGAGGATATGCGCATGGGACATAACAATCCCGGTCACTTTTTCCCTTGCCGCAACAGCCTCCGGATTCTTCGTGTTGACCGAATAGACGCCGATAGCGGTAAGAAGGACATTGTGCCTCTGGTAAACATCAACCGTGACTTCACGGATCAGCTTGTCCAGGTCATCCGCGGAAAGCGTATCCGGAACCTCGATATGGATCGATCCGTTGTAGGAATCCGGTCCGTAGTTGTGCAGCACCAGGTCGTATGCTCCGCTGATCTGAGGATAGCTGTTGACCGCTGCCTTGATCTCGCGCGCCAGTTCCGCGTCAGCCCGTTCCCCCAGGATCTGGGACAGGGTTTCCCGCAGCATTTCAACCCCGGATTTAATGATGACCAGCGCAATCACGGCGCCGAGCCAGGCTTCCAGTGAAACGTGAAAGATCAGGTGGATCGCGGCCGCAACCAGCGTGGAAGCTGAAATAACAGAATCCAGCATGGCATCCTTGCCGGAATTGACCAGGGAGTCTGAGTTGACCTTTTCGCCGACGCTTTTCACATACCGTCCCAGGAAGATTTTCACCACGACTGCGACAGCCACAATAATCAGGGTTACGGTACTGTAATCCGGCACATCCGGATGGATGATTTTTTTCACAGATTCAACGAACGCGGTAATACCGGCATATAGCACCAGAACGGAAATCACCATCGCGCTCAGGTATTCGATCCTTCCGTATCCGAAAGGATGCTTCCTGTCCGGCTCTTTTCCGGCCAGTTTCGTTCCGACAATCGTGATCACGGAGCTCGCCGCGTCCGAAACATTGTTGACCGCGTCCATCACAATGGCAATGGAACTGGAAGCAAGACCCACCACTGCCTTGAACGCCGCAAGAAGCACATTCGCCAGAATTCCGATAAAACTGGTCCGGACAATCACAGCATTCCGGCTTTTGGTTCCTGTTGCCGCATCATTCGTCATAAACAGCATCTCCCTTTCCGGTTTCCGGTATAATATTGCCGCAGCCCGCAGTTTCACGGGTGCTTCTATGCGCATGCTTTATTCAGCAATCTTCCTTGCCGCGGTTCCCACATTTTCCGAATGCTTCACCCAGAGGCCGGGATTCAGTTCTCCTGCGCTTCAGCTCATAAATGGCTTCATCTGCTGTCGGCAGCATTATTTATCCTCCGGATGCGAAATAGTGAATGGCAGGGTCATGATTTTCTATTATAGCAGAAATCCGGCATTCCGGACAGTTCTTTCTCCGGGCCCTTTTCCCCTTCCGGGAACTCCGGCGTAAGGATGCGCTGAGCGCCTCGAAATGCAGCTGCCCCGCTCCGATGGAGCGAGGCAGTTTTTGCGGGACCGTCTTCCGGTCAGGCGTACATATATTTTTTCGAGGAATCGTATTTCGGATCGTCCTTCGGAAATGCGATGACCGGAACATCCGCCATCATGGCCGCTGTCCGAGCATGAAGTTCCGGTTCTTCCGGCAGTTCTTTTTCCTTCAGTCCTTCCGCCTGTACCGGTTCCGCCGCGGCAGACGCGGCGGTCATCATGGTTTCCTGCGCCGGCGCGGCTTCACGGGCAGCACCGGTTTGCCTTCCTGCGTCCTTTGCCGCGCGCCGGATCGTCCGGGCCAGATCCTTTGCAATCTTACGGATCGCCCTGGCAATCCCGCGGATATCCTTCGCAACGCCCTGCGTGTTGAAATTATTCCGGATGCACAGAGCCAGCAATCCCCCAAGCAAAATCCAGATCATTTCCTTCTCCCTCCCCGTTCTCCTGCGTTACTCTTCCGGCAGCACCAGCGCGCACACGATATATGCAATCACGCCGGTTCCCCAGCCGAACACCAGCAGCGCCCATACGAGACGAATGATCACCGGATCGATACCAAGCCATTCGGCGATACCGCCGCAGACGCCTGCGACTTTTTTGTCCTTCGTGCTCTTATGGATGCGTCCCTTCAGCGTTCCTTTCTGACTTCCCGCGAAATACTGCCAGATAAAATATCCGATCGCGAGCCCCGCAACGATTGTCATAGCTGTTTTCATATTCTTCATCCTCCTGCAGAATCTTTCTTGTGTGGCTGCGGTTCGCTGCCGCTTTTCTGCCCCACTCACCGTTTAGACGCGTGAAACCGGAATTCGTTACAAAAAAATTTAAAAAATTTTTCAGTTTGTTTTTTCCATTCCCAGAAGCGCTTTTTTCCGATCCAGTCCTCCTGCGTAGCCGGTCAAGCTTCCGTTCTTCCCGATCACCCGGTGGCAGGGAATAATCAGGGCGACAGGGTTATGTCCCACCGCTCCTCCGACAGCCTGTGCGGACATCCGGGATCTGTGCATCTGTTTCGCGACACGTTCCGCAATCTCCCCGTACGTCGTTGTCGTGCCATAGGGAACTGTCCGCAGAATCTCCCAGACTGCCTGCCGGAAAGCTGAGCCCCGCAGACGGATTTTCGGCATGAATCCCGGATCCTTCCCGCTGAAATACAGGTCCAGCCATCGTTCCGCCTCCGTAAAGACAGACAGTTGTTCCGTCCAACCGGGCCGGGCGGCGGTTTCCCCCTGCGGGTCCTGCCTTTCAAACCGGAGGCCTGTCAGCGCTTCCCCGTCGCTTTCCAGAAGGATTCGGCCCAGTGGGGAATCATAATGACGCAGATATTCTTCGGAATTCGGTTTCACAGCATTCTCTTTAACGCTGAACAGTTCCCGCAGGATGATCGCGGCATTCCGGTCCGGCGGTATTTCCCCGGTATCCACCGTCAGTTCATACCCTTCCCGGGGGTACAGATATTTCGCGGAGGATTCCGCGGATCCGGGACACCGGTCGCCGCGTTCCTCTTCTCTTTTCCGGAGAATCTCCGGCGAGCAGGTAACATGCACCGTCCGCAGGGGATACGCCCCTGCCGCCTCCGTCAGCTGCGTGAAAATCCGCTCGCTGGTGATCACATGGTCAATGATCACGCCGTCCATGCTCCGCATCGCTTCCAGCACTTTTTGACAAAGATCTCCGGAAATTTCATAAACATCGTCTTCATAAATGGTTTCCATCGGTTCGCATTTCATGAAATCGTCGATGGAAACCACTTCGTATTTTTCTCCGCGTTTTTTCGAAATCTGCGTCTGCAGCGCGGCTGCCAGGGTGGATTTTCCGCTGCTGGACGGGCCGTTCAGCAGGATGATCTGCTTTTTCATTCCGGACCCTCCTTCCTGCGTCCTCAGGCGTTCTTCCAGATGCTCCTGAAGATTTCCCGCTGTTCTCCCTGATATTCTCCGGTTCCTTCGAATACCGGTTCAAACCCGCATTTTATCAGCACGTGCTTTGAGGGTGCGTTATCCTTGAGACAGATCCCCAGCACCTCCGGAATTCCGGTCTTCTCCGCCATCACCGGCAGAAAAGCCCGGACAGCTTCCGTGGCGTATCCGTTCCCGGTATACCGTTTTGCGATATGATAGCCGATCTCCCACTTTCCGTCTCCCAGCGGAACCAGCTGCACATAGCCGATGTTTTCCCCGCCGGCTTTGGTCAGCACAGGATAGGTCAGCGGACCTTCCGTCCCGCCGTAGCGGGACATCAGAAACGCAATGGTTTCCCGTGCCTCCTCCTCCGTCTCAAAAACCTCGTCCGGAACAAATCTCCGGTTGTCTCCGTCCAGCGAATTCAGATGGACGTCCCTCGCCATATCCATCGTGAATTCCGTGATGATCAGTCTCTCTGTTTCAATTCTCATCGTTCTTCGCCCTTATTCGCCCTGCGGAACGTTTTCGTGCAGACTCTTGTTCCGGTAATTCAGGTTCGTCCGGAGGGAGTATCCTTCTTTCTCCCAGAAAGCGTTTCCCCCTTCGTTTTCCTTGAATACAAGCCCGAAAACCTTTGTAATTCCTTCCGCGTGCAGCGCTTCCTCCACCTTCTGCACAAGCCGGTGGGCAATTCCCTGCCGGCGGCAGTCCGGACGGACGCACATATGATGAATGATCGCGCGCCGGCCGTCGTGGCCGGTCAGGATCACGCCGGTTACCCGGGGTTTTCCGCCGGAATCCTTTTCTTCCGCGAGAAAGCATGTGGAAGGATTGCGTTTCAGATACCGCGCAATTCCTTCCCGGCTGTCGTCCACCGGGTTCAGTGCCCGCCTGGACTGTTCCGTGCTGTTCCACAGTTCAAAGATCGCATCGTAGTCCTCAATGACGACTGGCCGGATCGTAATATTCATAAGGAATCCCCTCCGTTTTCTGATTATCCCGCAATAAACATTCCGTATTCCTTGGGAATCCGCAGGATTCCGCCGGACATATTCTTTTCCAGAATGGCGCGGATTTCGTCCCGCGGCAGCTGCCGAAGTTCCGTCATACCGGCCAGTGAGCAGATATAGTCTGTCATATCCTCTGCGTCCGTAACCTCCAGCGCGTCCTCGTACCGGAGGCACTGCACCTTTCCGAACACGCTGTACAGCTTGTCCATGCCGTTCTGCAGGGTAAAATTGCGGTTTACTTCATTCTTCACATGGTATGCGCTGAACAGATCGCAGATAAAATCCATCATGCCTTTCTCGCCGAATGTCGCGCAGTAGAAAGTGCCGCCTTTTTTCAGTACGCGCCGGACTTCCTTCAGTGCCCTGTAAAGATCCGGAACATGGTAGAGCATCATATTGGCAATCACAGTATCAAACGTACCGTCCGGGAATGGAATCTCCTGGATGTCAATGGTACGGTAGTCAATCCCATCGGCGTCGCCGAGCGTTTCCCGGGCTTTTTCCAGCATGCCCTCGGAAAAATCGGACAGCACGAACTGTGCGCAGCCGCGGATTATCTCCTGCCTTCCGAGCCACATTTCCCCGGTCCCGCAGCCCAGCTCCAGCACAGCCGTTCCCGGCCTGATATCGTAGTGGGAGACAATCCAGCTGCCAAACCCCTGCTTGTTTGTGGAATACTTGCTGTGGATCGAAATCCGCGTGCTCAGGTTTGCCGGTGTGCTGTACTGTTTCCGGACTGTCGCACTGTCGTTCAGGCCGGCTTTCGGTTCCCCGTTCATCCTGTTTCCTCCGTAAGTTCTTTTCGTTTTCCATCATATCACGGATTCACGGAAACCGGAACCTTTCCGTTTCCTCCGGGCGGAATATCCGCCGTCATCAGGGTCCCGGATTCGGGATCCGGACATAGTATTTCTCCGCATCCTCCGCCACAATTCTTCCGCCGTTCTTCAGCATCACCCGCAGGGAAGCCGGATTGTCCCGGTTCACCCGAAGATAAAACTCGTCCTCCGGCACAATCTTCCGGGCTTCTTCCAGCGTCAGGCGCAGTCCTTCCGTTCCGTATCCTTTCCCCCGGTCTTTTTTCCCAATGCAATAGCCGATATGTCCAGCCCCGGTCCGCAAAGACTCACACAGATAATGCCGGATCCGGAACTG
>CAMJTZ010000119.1 GCA_946408865.1 uncultured Clostridia bacterium | reverse complement strand
TCGCAAATCTCACAAAACTTACCCATGGAAATCCTCCTCCTTACTGGAGTGTTACACATCAAGCTTATCTAATTTAGCACAACAGCAGTGAAAATGCAAGTGATTTTTTAGAAGATCCAGCAGTAAACGAAGCTGAAAAGTAAAAAACGGAAATGATTGACTTAGAGTAAACTCTATCCCTTAAAATGCAGAAAACAAACATTTATCAGAAACGGGAGGATCCGGTATATGAGCATTGATCTGAATAAAATGCCAAAGCTTGGTTTTGGGCTGATGCGCCTTCCGGAAAAGGACGGAAAGGTTGATATCACCCGCGTGTCCGACATGGTGGATGCCTATATGAAGGCCGGAATGAATTATTTTGACACCGCCTACGTCTATCATGGAGGGAATTCTGAAAAAGCAATCAAGGAAGCGCTGGTAAAGCGCTATCCGCGGGAAAGCTTCATGCTCGCAACCAAGCTGCCGGCCTGGTGCATGAAGAATGAAGCGGACCGGGACCGGATCTTCAACGAGCAGTGCGAGCGCTGCGGCGTAGATTATTTCGATCTGTACCTGCTGCACTCCATCGAGGACGGCAGTAACGGAGACGCCTACGAACGGCTGGACTGCTTCAACTGGGGACTGCAGAAAAAGGCAGAAGGGAAGATCCGCCACTTCGGTTTTTCCTTTCACGGCAGTCCGGCATACCTGATCAAAATTCTGGACGCGCATCCGGAGATCGAATTCGTTCAGATCCAGCTGAACTATGCCGACTGGAAAAACCCGGTGGTCCGGTCAGGCGAACTGTACGAAATCCTGCACAGCCGGAACATTCCAATGATCATTATGGAACCGGTCAAGGGCGGAACCCTGGCTTCCCTGACACCGGAACTGGAGGCAATGTACAGGGCGGTCCGGCCGGAGGCATCCATTGCCTCCTGGGCACTGCGCTTTGTCGGATCGCTGCCGGGCGTGATGACGATCCTTTCCGGAATGAGCACGGAAGAGCAGATGACGGACAATATCGGGACTTTCTCCCATTTTGAACCGCTGTCCGCGGAAGAAAAGAAACTGGTAAAAAAAGTTACGGCAATCATGCTGAATGTTCCGCAGATCGGATGCACCTCCTGCCGCTACTGTACACCCGGATGTCCTATGAGCATCTCCATTCCGGATGTTTTCCGCGCAGTGAACACGATGTCCCTGTATGGCGATGTTTTCAGACCCAAAAACTTCTACAGCGGCATTGTCGGGCAGGGACACGGACGCGCCTCTGACTGCATCGGCTGCGGCCAGTGTGAAAGCGTATGCCCGCAGCATCTGCCGATTATTGACCTGCTGAAAGACGCTTCCGCCAAGCTGGATGTCTGATCAGAAAAAACTGCAAAAATAACGCACCGGTCATCATGGCCGGTGCGTTTGACATATACGCCCTTGTTATTTCAGTTCCACGCTGCCGGTGGCAAAGAGCCGCCCGTTGACGCGGGAGAAGAGAGTAGCCCCGTTGCCGGTAAAACGGATCCGGATTTTTTCTCCGATCTTATAGGTAATTCCGCCGAAGACCACACTGGTGAGCAGGAAATTACCCACGCGGATGCGGACCGTGGTCTCCATACCTGTCGGCATGGCGGAGAATACCTCGCCTTCAACAGGCCCGTCTTCACAGATGCTGACAAACTCTGGACGAACACCGACAACCCAATCCTCTTTATCCGTCTCTTTGCTGTCCGGAACATCATTGACCATCGCAATGGGATAGCTGAAGGGGACATCCTTGTTTGTCTTTTCCGCGGGACGCACTTTCGCGTTGAATTCAGCAATTTCCTTTTCCGCCTGTGTATACCAGCTGTCTGTTTCAACAGACTCGGAGGGAGTGAATACGGCGTTGTAATCCTCCAGAAGTTTCAGGCTGAAAGAACCGTCGGCCTGCTGGGATCCGCGCGCATTCATGAAGTTAATGGCCGGGTTTCCGACAAAGTCAGCCACGAACGTATTGGCGGGCCGGTTATAAACTGTCAGCGGCGCGTCATACTGCTGGAGGACGCCGTTTGAGATCAGGCAGATTTTTGTGGCAAGCGTCATGGCTTCCATCTGGTCATGTGTCACATAAACGAAAGTGCTTCCGGTGGAAAGATGGAGGCGCTGCAGTTCGGAACGCATCTCCAGACGAAGCTTGGCATCCAGGTTGGACAGCGGCTCGTCCATGAACAGAACCTTCGGTCCGGGAGCGAGGGTGCGGGCAATTGCCACGCGCTGCTGCTGGCCGCCGGAAAGCTCACCGGGATAGCGATCCATAAAGGGCTGGATCTTTACAATCGCGCTGACACGGGCAACAATTTTTTTGATTTCATCCTTTGTGAGCTTCCGGGGCGTTCCGCCGGCGTCAGGGTTCCGGACGATTTCACCTTCGGGGGTAACAGAAAGGCCAGGTTCCTTGATGTTGCTCAGACCGAAAGCGATATTCTGGAATACTGTCATGTTCGGCCAGAGGGCGTAGTTCTGGAAAAGGAAACCGACCCGGCGCTTGTTTGCGGGAACATTGATTCCCGCGTCGCTGTCAAAAACTGTTACGCCGTCTATGGTGATCTTACCGGTCGTCGGCGTTTCCAGGCCGGCAATCATGCGCAGCGTGGTGGTTTTTCCGCAACCGGAAGGCCCCAGGAGGGTAACGAACGCATTGTCCTCAATCAGCAGGTCCAGATCATCGACCGCATAAAAACCGCCCCAGCGTTTGGTTACGTGTGTCAGTTCAATTCTTGCCATATTTATTTCACCTCTTTAAAGTCAGGAATCGCTGCCGATTCCGCTGTCAATGCTCGCGCCAGTCAGCTTGTTGACGAGGGTGTTAAACAGCAGGATCAGGACAATCAGAATCAGGTTGATTCCGCTGGAGAATGCATACAGACCCATTTCATCGAAATAGCCCAGCATCGTGGTAATAATCATTCCCTGACCGCACAACAGCATGAACAGGGTCAGCTCACGCAGGCAGGTCATGAACGGGAGCAGGAAACCACTGATGATGGATGTTTTCTGTATGGGAATAATGATCCTGAACATTCGCTTCCACCAGGGAATGTCCTGGATGATTGCCGCTTCCTCAATTTCACCGGAGAGCTGCATCATGGAGTTCAAGGCGCTCCGGCTTGCAAAAGGAATGTACTTTACGGTACCAGCCAGGATCAGCAGGAGGAAGGTGTTGTAGATTCCAATTCCGGATCCGAAGATGAAGAACGCGACACCGACGGCAAGCGAAGGCATCAGATATGGCAGGAAAGCCATGTTGTTCACATAGGCAGCCCATTTGCTGTGACGGTTTTTGCTGACGCAGTAGCCGATCAGCGTGCCGATGGTTCCCGCAAGCAGGGCACAGCAGATGGCAACCAGGAATGTACCGCCGAAGGCTTTCCAGATATCGGCGTTGTACAGGATCCCTTTCTGCCCGTACATACCGTTTTCCGTAACGTTTTCGGAAGTAATCCACCATTTGGTCGTCATATGGCCGTTGATGCCGTATTTGATGAACGAGAAGTCACCGGGATTAGGCAGGAAGGTCTCAACCGCGAACAGGATAATCGGCAGGATGCCTGTGAACAGGGTCAGAAGCACAAACAGAACGGAAAGGACATATTTTGCCGCACCGAGATTTACAGTACTGCTCTGGCCGGACTTGCCGGTTACTGTTGTAAAGTTCTTCCTGCCGGATGTCGTACGCTGGTTGACAATCAGAATCAGGAAGCCGAACAGCATCATGATGACTGCCAGGATACTTGCTTCGCCGGCACGGTCTGAACTCATACCGACATACTGGGTGGAGAGGGTATTCAGCTTCAGATAATGGGGGATCGGGTAGGAACCCATCGCACTGGAAAAGACAAGCAGGATCGTGCTCAGGATTGCCGGCTTGACAAGCGGCAGTGTTACACGGAGGAAGGTTTTCCAGCGAGGCGTATTCAGTATGGTGGCCGCTTCTTCCAGATTGGCGTCCATATTGCGGAAAATACCGCCGATCAGGATATAGGCAAACGGCGCGTAATGGATGGCGAGAACAACGGAAACCGGGAAAATCCCTTCGCACCACCACTTGGGCATATACGCATTGAAAAGTGTGACGAAGAGTCCGTCGCTCCCGCCTGTAACAGCGTTACTGTTGAACAGATTCTGCCACATAACAGCCAGCGTCCACTGCGGCATGATATACGGGAAAATGAAAATGGAACTCAGATATTTCTTGAATTTCAGGTTGGTTCTTGTTACCAGATAGGCAAAGACGCCGCCGTAAAGGATTGCTCCGAAGCAGGCAAAAATACTGACGAGCACAGAGTTCAGCAGCGGTGACCACAAATAGACTGAGGCGACGCTTTGCGTGACACGCTGCCGCCCGATCCGGGTAGAAATCGATTCGGTAAACAGATTGGACCAGTTGTATGTGGTTAATGTGGTTCCAAACGCTTCGAATTTGGAAGCCTGCGCATCCGGAAGGTTATCTATGCTGCCCGGATGGACAGCCACCGTATCCCGGGCGATGGTTAGCAGGGGATAGATGGTTGTCACGGTCAGAATGATACCGAGGATCAGCAGGATTGCATTCTGCGGTTTGGACAGATACGTCCAGACCCTGTTCCAGAACCTCCGGAAGCCTCCGGAGCGGTTGACCGCAACTGTGGTCATGTCCTTCCTCCCTCTCTCTTCTTGATCTCCTGCAAGGAAAGAGGCGGCGTGCCGGTATTGACCAGACGCGCCGCCCGCATCGAATTATTCTGGGAGATTACTTGCTGTTGGTGATACCATCCAGCCAGGGGCTCATTTTGCCGGAAACAGAAGCGCAGTATGCGGGATCTTCCACAACCAGCTTGCCTTCATTCAGCCACCAGTCGTAGCCGCGGTCATTCTTGGCAGGATAAGTGTCCACACCGTCAACATAACCGTCTTTGCTGTGATCCTGCATGCAGGCGGGAACAGGGGCGTAACCGCCCATGTCCTTGCCCCAGGGATAGAAGCCATCCGCTGTGGTTGTCATGAAAGCGATCAGCGCGCAGGAGGTCCAGGGCAGGGGACTGCTCTTGGTCAGCATCAGGTAGTGCTTGTAAGCATATCCGCCGATGCCGACGTAGCCATCCTGATAAGCGGCAACAGTGATGTTGTTGACGGAAGCCTCAGCGGTTTCTTCCACGCTGCGCAGCTTGGAATAAACCAGCAGGCCGCACTGATCCTTCGCGGAGGTCGTTACCAGAGTGTTGCAGATCGGGCCGTCATCTGTCTGTTCGTTGTACTTTTCGCACCAGAGATACACCCAGGCAAGGCCGTATTCAACATTCGCGCCGGTCAGACCCAGATCCGCGGCATCCAGTTTCATATCTTCGATCAGGGCATCGTCTTCCGCGTTCTTGCCGTCCCAGGCTTCATAAGCTTCCTTGGCAATGGTGGCGTACTTTTCGTTGGTCATCATATACAGGAAGTTCTTGCCGACAGGCTCGGAATTAGTACCCATGAACAGAGGAGCTTCGCCTTCGCGGACAAAATCCCACATATTCTTGTAGGTCTTTTCACCCAGGTTGTTGAACATAAAGACCTTGTTCAGCGTCTGCAGGGCGAGGGGCGTTTCGTTGTTTTCCTTAGCAACGCCTTCCGCTTCTTTCCAGTCCTTGGGGACAAAGTTCAGAAGCAGACCGGTATCCAGCATCTTGCTCTGGATCTGGTTGCCATCCTGGATCAGGGTCATGGACATCACATGATTCGCACCGTTGATATCCTCGGTCAGCTGATCAAAGATCTTGTTCTCTTTGGGCTGCTGCCAGCCGCCTTCATAATCGAGCGTATAGTTCGGATCGATCTTCTGCAGCGCTTCGACAAACAGCGGAAGCACGCTCTTGCCGCGGCTGGAGTTGCCGACCGCATCAAACCGCTTGCCGTTTGACTCTTCAATCGCTTTTTTGAACAGCTCTTCCAGGGTCAATCCTTCGGCCTGTTTAATCACGTCAGCAACGTCTTCTGCTGAAGCGAAGGAAACCATCGTCAGCAGCATCATCAG